>JAYKIT010000098.1:0-17028 GCA_035285765.1 Synechococcus sp.
GCGGGTGGCGGCATCGGCTTTCACCTTCACCAGCATCAGCTCGCGCTCCACCGAGGCCAATGGGCTGAGATCCAGCACCTCCAGCACATTGACCAGCTTCTGCAGCTGCTTGGTCATCTGCTCGAGGGCCCCGTCATCGCCGGCCACCACCATGGTGAGCCGTGAAACGCCGCCCTGTTCGGTGGGACCCACCGCCAGGCTTTCAATGTTGAACCCGCGCCGCGCAAACAGACCGGAGATACGGCTGAGCGCACCGGATTCGTCTTCCACCAACACCGACAGGGTGTGCTTCATCACAGCGCCCGGGGACCGCACAAACCTACGTGTCGGGGGTATGCCGCTGCAGCCAGCCCAGCAGCGCCGTGTTGAACCGTTCCGGGTCTTCATCGTGGGGGCAGTGGCCCAGCCCTTCCAGCCATTGCAGTTCGCCGTGACCGAAGTGCAGCACCCGAGTGGCAATGGCGCCTGGCACGAGCCGGTCGTTGCGCCCCCACAACAGCAGCAGTGGTTGCTGCAGTCGCGGCAGCAGTCTTGGCGCCGTGGCAGCAGCGGGGCGCAGGGCCATGCCACGCACCATGGCGGCCAGGGCCTTGGCTGCGCCCGAGCGCCGCGCTGGGGTGCGAATCAGCTGCACCAGTTCGGCATCAATGCGTTGCCGTTGGGCATAGGCACTGGCCAGCCCCATGCGGATCAGCCGCGGTTGGCGTAGCAGGGCCACCAGTGGCCCCAGGGGGAGCAGTCGGCTCACCAGCAGCACAAGCCAGCGCTGCAGCCTGCGGCGCCAGGGAGCCCGCCGCAGCGGCAACGGTTGCAGCAGGGTGGGATCGGGCAGGGGCGCCGCCACCACGGCGTGCACCCACTGGGGACTAAACACCGCCGTGGTGAGGGCCACCAGGCCGCCGATGGAGTTCCCCACCAGCAGGGCTGGGCGTTGCACCACCTGCTGCAGAAACCAGCTGAGCTGGCGGCTCCAGAGCCGGTTGTCGAGCCGTTGCGGCCGTTGATCACTGGCCCCGAAGCCCAGTAGATCGATGGCATACACGCAGTAGCCCGCCTCAGCCAGGGCGGTGGCATTGCCGCGCCAGTGGCCGCTGCTGGCGCCAAAGCCATGCAGAAGCACCACCGGTGGGGCATCGGTGCTGCCGAGTTGGCGCCAATGGCAGCGCCAGCCCTCAAACTGAAACCAGCTGTGGTGGCCCCAGTCGCAGCCAGCAGCCATCGCTGATGCAGGCGGAATCCACTCACTATTGCGAAGGCCGCGCCCGGATTGCGCTTGGCGGCGGCTTTTTTCGGCCTGAATCGCGGCCCTCACGGGATTTCGGGGTGCTGCTGCTGCGCTGGCTGGCGGCCCAGCGGCCGCCGGGGGAGCCGCTGCGGGTGCTCGATGGCATGGCCGGCTGCGGCATCCGCAGCGTGCGCTATGGCCTTGAGGCGGGAGCCACCGAGCTGTGGGCCAATGATGCGGACCCCGATCGCCTGTCGCTGCTGCAGCAGAACCTGGAGCCCCTGCGGCAGCAGGGCTTGGCCGTGCAGTGCAGCGCCCGCACCTTGCAGAAGCTGTTGGCGTCATGCGCGCTGCAGGAGCAGCGCTTTGATTGCCTGGATCTCGATGCCTTCGGTGCCCCCACGGCGTTACTGCCGTTGGCGTTGGAGGCGGTGCGCTTTGGCGGCATCCTTTATCTGGCCAGCACCGATGGGCGCTCGTTCACCGGCCACGACCGGCCGGCGGCCCTGCGGCGCCTGGGTGCCGCTGTGCGGGCCCAGCCCTGCAGCTGGGAGCTGGCCCTGCGCTTGCAGCTCGGGCTGATCGCCCGCGTGGCCTGGGGCCTTGGGCGTGGCGTGCGGCCACTGCTGAGCTTCAGTGAAGGGCGCACCTTTCGCACCGCCGTGCAGCTGCTGCGCTGCCCCCAGCCAGCGGAGGAAGCCCTGCTGGGTCTGCAGGGCTATTGCCACCGCTGCGGCGCCCATCGCGGTGGTTCCTTGTTGCGCTGGCGTGCGTTGGGTGCCTGCCGTTGTGGCGGCGAACCGGTGCTGAGTGGTCCGCTCTGGCGCGGTGCGTTGCAAGCTCCCGAGCTGTTGGCGGAGGCGCAGGCGCTCGAGCGGCAAGAGGCCCCCAGCCTGGGCCGGGCAGCCCAGCGCCAGCTGCAGCGGTCGATCGCAGATCCTGGTTTGCCGCCTGAACCCAGCGCTATGGCCGATCTGGGGCGCTCACTGCAAGGCGGCCCCCCGCGGTTGGAGGCGCTGTTGGCCCTGTTGCGGCAGCAGGGCTGGCAGGCCCACGCCAGCGCCATCGAGAGCCAGCAGTTCCGCAGTGATGCCCCCTGGGAGCAGGTGCTTGAGGCCGCTGTGGCAGCACGCAACAGCTCGGCCCCCAGTGGGGGTAAGGCTCGATAAGCTGGCCGCCACTTGCACGCGCTCCCCATGGCTTCCGAGATCTTCAGCACGGCTGCTGTGTTCTGGGTGCTGATTCCTCTTGGTCTGCTGGGCGGCGCCCTGCTGCTCAAGCTCCAGGGCGAGTGAGCCCACGCTGAACCTGGCCATTAGTCCTTAAGCTCTCCGTCTCTGAGCAGCGTGGATGCAGGTCCTAGTACTTGGTGGCACCGGAACCCTTGGTCGTCAGATCGCCAAACGGGCGCTCGACGAAGGCCACCAGGTGCGCTGCATGGTGCGTTCCCCCCGCAAGGCTGCCTTCCTGCAGGAGTGGGGCTGCGAGCTCACGCGGGGCAACCTGTTGGAGCCCGATTCCCTGGCCTATGCCCTTGAAGGGCAGGATGCCGTGATCGATGCGGCCACCGCTCGGGCCACCGACAGTGAGAGCGTGTACCGCATCGATTGGGACGGCAAGCTCAACCTCTACAACCAGTGCCGCGTCCAAGGGGTGAAGCGGGTTGTTTTTGTGTCGCTGCTGGAGGCTGAGCGTTTCCGCTCCGTGCCCTTGATGGACATCAAGCACTGCACGGAAGAGCTGATCAAAGACGGCGGTTTTGATTACACGATCCTGCGCTCGTGCGCCTTCATGCAGGGGGTGATTGGCCAGTTCGCCATTCCGGTGCTTGAAGGCCAAACCGTGTGGGTGAGCGGCAACTCAACGCCCACCGCTTACATGAACACCCAAGATGTGGCCCGCTTTGCTGTGGCGGCCCTCGGCCGCGAGCAAACCATGGGTGGCAGCTTCCCGGTGGTGGGGCCCAAGGCCTGGAACACCGGTGAGGTGGTTCAGCTTTGTGAACGCCTGGCCCGCAAGGAAGCCCGGGTGATCCGCGTGCCCCCCGCCTTGATGCAAACCATGCAGGGGCTGGTGTCGTTCTTTGAGCCCGGCGTGAACATCGCTGAGCGTCTCTCGTTTGCTGAGGTCACCGGTGGCGGGGTTCGCCTCGATGCGCCGATGGAGGCCAGCTACGAAGCCTTTGGGCTCAATCCTGAGGACACCACAGGTTTGGAGGCCTACCTGGAGGAATACTTCAGCAGCATTCTCAAGCGTTTGCGTGAGCTCGAGGCCGATCTCGATAAAGACGCCAAGAAGAAACTGCCCTTCTGAACCATGGCGATTGCCCAGATCAAGAACCTGCAGCGCCGGCTCGCCAACCTGGAGGCAGAAGCGGTGACGGCCCTCGATCGCGCCTGCGGCAACAACCTCTGGGCTTCCGTTGGGCCTGATGTGATTGATGCCCTCGAAGACAGCGAGGCGCGGGCGCGGGCGAATTACTACTACGGTCAGTTGATGACCGTGCGCGAGTTGCAAGACGCCCTGGCCTAGCGACTCAGCCGTGCGATGCGGCGCTGTTCTGCCGTGTTGAGGGGCCGCCACTCACCGGCGCTGAGGCCCTGCATGGTGAGGGGCGGTTCCCCATCCATCAGATCGATGGCCTGGCGAATCAGGCGCAGCGTGGGATAGCCGATGGCGGCGGTCATGCGCCGCACCTGGCGGTTGCGTCCTTCGCTCAGCTCCAGCTCCAGCCAGCTTGTGGGGATTTGGCGTCGCTCCCGGATGGGTGGTTGCCGCGCTGGAATGCTGGCCGCCAGGTCTGGCTCCAGCCTGCGGGCCCGAGCCGGGCGGGTGCGTCCGTCTTTGAGTGGCAGGCCGCGGCGCAGGGGCTCAAGATCCGCTTCCGTTGGATCCCCCTCCACCTGGGCCCAGTAGCGGCGCCAATGGCCCCAGCGGGGGTCGGTGAGGCGGTGTTGCAACCGGCCGTTGCTGGTGAGCAGGAGCAACCCTTCACTGTCGGCATCGAGTCGGCCAGCGGCGTAGATGCCAGGCACGGCAACCAGATCCGCCAGGCAACCCCAGCGACTGCCCGCCTCGGGCGTGAACTGACTCAGCACCCCGTAGGGCTTGTGCAGCAGCACGGTGGTTGGGAACGTTGCCAGGCCGGTGAGGTCGGAGCTTTAAAATGCAACCACAGATGATTTCAGAGCTGACTCTGCATGATTGAAACCTCCGGCGTGATTGAAAAAGAGCAAGGGAATGGTTTCTATCTCGTGACTCTCGAGCAGCCTGCGGGTCACCAGTGCCTCTGTAGGGCTGCAGGCAAGCTCACCAAGTTCCGCATCAAACTGCTGGCGGGCGACAAGGTGCTCGTGGAAATCAGCCCCTACGACCTCAGCCGCGGCCGCATCACCTATCGCGAGCGCAACGCCGGCGGCCCGGGCCCCCGCCGTCGTTGAGCCCGGGCTCCATAGGGTTCAGAGCAACGCTTCCACGGCCTGCTTGATCGGTGTGCGCTGTTGCACGCCCCGCCATTGCTGCTTGAGTTCCTTGTGATGGAAGAGCTGCAACGTGGGGGTGCCGCTCACACCGGCCTGAGCGGCGATGGCTGCATCCTCATCGAGATTGATTTCAATCCCCTGGGCGGCGCCATCCAGCTCCTGCAGGACGCGTTTGAGCTGGGGCTTGAACACGTGGCAGGGGCCACAGCTGGGTGAGGTGTAGATCACCAGCAGGGGGCGTTCGCTCTCGTGGTAGAGCCGCCTGAGGGCATAGCTGCCCCCTTGCCACAGGGCATCGGGGTCGAAATCGGCCTCGGTGGCGCTGCTGGTTTGCTGCGGTAGCTCCGCTGCAGCAGGCTCCACCTCCTCCCGTTCGATGGTGACCGCCAGATCGTTGTGGGTGAGCCAGCGCTCGGCCGCCAGGGCCGCCTGGCAGCCGCTGGCGGCGGCAGTGATGGCTTGTCGCCACTGTTGATCGGCCACATCGCCAGCGGCGAACACCCCCTCGCGGGCGGTGCTGGGTTGGCCTGGATCGGTGATCAGATAGCCGCGCCCATCGAGGGGCAACTGCCCTTGCACCAAACGGGTGTTGGGGGTGTGGCCGATGGCATAGAAGAGCCCGCGCACCGCCAGGCGTTCGGCTGGTTCGCCGTTGGCATGGCTCAGGTCAACAGCCTCCAGCCAGTCGTTGCCATCAAAGCCGCTGATCTGGCGATCCCAGTGCACCTGGATCTGGGGGTTGGCCAGCACCCGATCGGCCATGGCGCGACTGGCTCGCAGCTCGTTGCGGCGCACGATCAGGTGCACCTTGCTGCCGTATTTGGTGAGGTACACCGCTTCTTCGCAGGCCGAATCGCCACCCCCCACCACTGCCAGCTCCTCATGGCGGAACTGGGGAGTGGCGCCATCACAAATGGCGCAGGCGCTGATGCCACTGCTCCAGAAGCGATCTTCGCCGGCGATGCGCAGGCGGTTGGCGCTGGCACCGGTGGCCAGGATCAGGCTGTGGGTGAGGATTTCACGCCCTTCCACCGTGATGCGATACGGACGCTCGGAGAGGTCGAGCGCATCGGCATCCGCTTCGATCAGGCGGGTGCCCCAGCGCACGGCCTGGGATTGCATCCGATCCATCAGATCGGGGCCGAGGATGCCATCGGGAAAACCGGGGAAGTTTTCCACGTGGGTGGTGGTCATCAGCTGGCCACCGGGGATGCCGCCGTCTTGATAGCCGGTGATCAAGAGCGGGTTGAGATTGGCCCGCGCGGCATAGAGCGCGGCGGTGTAACCGGCCGGTCCGGAACCGATCACCACGAGGTTCTCCACCGCCGCGGCTGAGCGTGTCATCGAGCTTATGCGGAATCGCTACGAGTTAAGGCTAGCGATCGCGGGGGGCACGATGAGGGGGTTGTTGATGGCTTCGGGGCTGCGCAGCAGCCAGTCGGCATGCTCGGCGGTGAGGGCATAGCTGGCCTCGTAGTCGCCCAAGGCGTCGAGTAGGGCTATGCGGGCTTCAAGCCACTCAATCGTTCCGTTCAGGCTGGGATGCGGAGTGGATCCAACGGTCATGGTGACCTCCTCCAGTTGGTGACCACGCTGGTCGGGCGAGGGCCTTTCCGGGGCGTGAGTTGTTGAAACGTCGCATTTTTTCGACGATTGGAGTGTTACTGATGACACCTCGGTGCGGTTGGCCGCCCTTGGTGCCCCGCCGCTTCACTCGGTGGGGGCATCCACGTGCAGGGAGCGCGGCAGGGGCAGCTGGGGGCTTGGCCTTGGGCGGCGGCGCTTCTCTAGCGGCTGCGGTGTTGCCTCGTCCGGTGCGTCGGGTTGGAACACAAAGGCATTGCGATCCTCGGCCTCGCCGGTGTCGGGCGCTGGCTTGCTGTCGCTGGGGGTACCGCGGTAGGGCTCCACCTGCAGGCGAACCTGGGCGAGGGCAGCGCTGCTGCTGAGGTTGATCAGGCCGAGGCTCAGCAGGGCAACCAGCGGTGCTGAAGGATTTTTCATGCGTTGGAGGGTAACTGGCGTTGCGGTGGGGAAGTCAAAAAAAAACCCCGCTGCCCGGCAGCGGAGTTCGAGGTGACGTGCTTGCGGTGGCTCCGGGTGCCTGCTGATCTCCGCTGACTTCATTAAGGCAGCTGGAGGCCACGGAACTGTGACTGGATTCGGCCGGCGGCTGACCAAATGTGACTGAACGGAATTGAGTATTTGTACTCAGGGCGACGGGTCGGCGCGTCTTTAGTTTCCGGCCAGCTAAGGGCATCGAGCCCATTATCCCCTATGGCCCACCATCCCCATCCCCCACCTCCCTCCTCCTGGTCGCTGCCACCGGAGCAGCGCCGCTGCCTGGAACGCTGTCTGCGCCGCGAGTGTGACATCGACCCCCTGATCCTGCGCCTGCGTGATCTGCGCCGCCTGGGATGCATCGCCTCCGCCCGTAGCCTCGAGCAGGAACTTCTCCCTCTCTTCTGATCCCTTGAGTTCGGGCCCCCTGGCATCACCTTTCCGGCAGCGCCTGCCCTGGTTCGGTGGTGATCTGCAGACCCTGCGCGACACGCTGCGACCGCCCAACCTTCCGCAGGATCAGGGCGAACCGCTGCCCATTGCCCTGGCCGATGGCGGTGCCCTGTTGGCCCTCCACGACCGTGTTGCCCACCCCCGGGGGCTGGTGCTGTTGCTCCATGGCCTGGGCGGAAGCAGCCGGCGTGAGGGCTTGCGCCGCATGGGCCTGGCCCTGCAGAACGCAGGCTTCTCTGTGCTGCGGCTCAATCTGCGCGGCGCTGGCCCGGGGCGTGAGCTGGCCAGTGGCACCTATGCCGCTTGCTGCAACAGCGATCTGGCCCCTGTGCTGCAGCGGGCCCGGCAGCTGGCGGCAGGTCAGCCCTTGCTGGGGGTGGGGATTTCACTGGGGGGATCCATCCTGCTGAACGCCTGCCTTGATCCCCAACTGAGTGGGCTGCAGCCGGCCCTCGATGGCCTGGTGTGCACCAGCAGTCCGCTGGATCTGGCGGCCTGTTCCGCCTCGATTGAGCGGCCCCGCAATCGCATCTATCAGCGTTGGTTGATGCAACGGCTGGTGGCCCAGACCCTGGAGGACCCCGGGGGAGTGTCTGCGCAGGAGGCGCACGCTCTCCAAGCGGTGCGCAGCATCCGCGACTTTGACCAAGCGATCACCGCCCAGCGTTGGGGCTATGGCCATGTGGATCGCTATTACAACGAAGCCAGCCCGGTGCATCGGCTGCACCAGCTTCAGGTGCCCTGCATGCTGCTGCAGGCTGAGGATGATCCCTGGGTGCCAGCGGATGTGACGGCCGCCCAGCAGGGGCGATCCCCCACCCTTGAGGTGCTGCTCACCCGCCACGGGGGCCACAACGGTTTTCACGGCGTGGGGGATTCACCCCTGGCCTGCTGGGGTGATCGGCTTACGGCGCGCTGGTTGCAAGGCTTGATCGGTGGCTGATCCAAGCTTCGATCGGTTCGTTGTTGATCAGGTGATCCGCCACGATCCGTTCGATGCGTTCGGGGGTGAGGCCCACGTACCAGATGCCATCGGGCCAGATCAGCAGCACGGGGCCATCGGCGCAGTGGCGCAGGCAATCCACTTTGCTGCGCAGCACCACGCCCTCAGGGCGCTGGGGATCTTCCAGTCCGCTGGTGCGCAGGCTGCGTTTGAGCTGATCCCAGCATTGGGCGCCGATGGGGCCCTGGTGGCAGAGGGCTTTGCTGGGGGTGGCACAGAGCAGCAGATGGCGCTGAACCCGCTGGTGTTCGCTCAAAGCTGCACAAGCTTGCTGGCCTGTTCAGCTTCGTCGATCTGCTCGAGGGTGTGATGCAGGGTTTCGATTTCAGCCAGGAGCTGCTCCAATTGGCTGGAATCGCTGGCATCGCCCTGCAGGGCGTTGATCGAGCCCAGCACGCGCTGCACCCGTTGGCTGGCCTGCTCCAGGCTGTGGTGACGGGCTGGCGGCAGCTCCTCGCGATGCCGCAGCAGCAGGCTGAGCAGGCTGTCGATCGAGCGCAGTTCCTGCAGGATCAACTGCGGCTGTTGGTTCTGCGATTTCAGCATCCGGCTTGGGCATCCCAGCCCAGGGTGGAGCTGGCGGGAGCCCTGGTGTGCAGGAGTTCAGCAATTTTTCATTGCTCAGCGAATAGCTCCGATAACCTGCCGGCGAATCACCAGGGCCGATGTTTGAAAACGACCGCCGTCCACCGTGGTTGAACTGGCTGTTCCTCGCCATGTTCCTGTGGTCGTCGTGGACTCTGGCTGGGTATTGGTTTGAGCAGCTGAAGCGTTGATGGAGCAGCGCGAGACGCTTGTGTTGCAGCGTTGAGTTGTGTAAATTCTCACGCCCCTTTTTGGCGTCTGCCTGTGCTGGCTTGGATCACTGCACGCAGTTATCTGCTGCTGTTTTCTGCTGTGGGTGCGGTGGCCATTGATTACGGCAGTTATTGGTTCGCTTTGGTGCTGCGCTGCGTGTCGCTTTGGCATCAGGCCTGAGCAACACGCAGCGGCGCTGGTGTTAGCGAATCGCTTCGCTGTGATTCACCAGCAGGTGACGCACATCGTCCAGCCCGGCTTCCGCTTGTTGGCGCGCCTCAGCGAAGTTGCCGTTGGCTTCGCCCATCAAGGCTTCTCCCACCCGGTCAAGCAGTTCCTCGTGCCGCTCCTGCAGAAAGGCCAGCACTTCCTGCTCAATCACCTGGCGCACCGCCCGGGCCCGCAGTGGGTTGTGATCGGCTTCGGCGTAGGTGCCCCCCACCAGTTCCTTGATGAACAGGCGCTGCACCTCTGAGCTGCGGAAGAAACTCTCCACCGCATTGATCGTGCCGTCGGCCAGGGTGCGCTCCACCTCCATGGGCTCATCGGCGAGCTTGAACTCCCAGTTCAGGTGGCGGCGCTGCCAGCCCTGTTGCTGCAGCATCGGCACCACCGTCTGGGAGAAGGTGTCCACCGAGATCTCGTAGATGCGCTCAGCCAGCCGTTCGCACCAGTCGTGGCCATGCTCCTGCAGATTCAGCTGGAGCTGACCGCGCTCCACCTGGTGGCCACCGTGGTGGCTATGGCAAACATCACCGGGGCATTCGATCGCGGTTAGGGGCATGGCCGGCAGACAGGGGCTCAAGTGGGTGATAGAGCCCCCCGCGGCCTGCTATGCCCCGGCTGCAGATTGTTTTCGGGGCTCAGGCCGCCAGGGAGGGGGCCAGCGCCTCGTTCACCGCCTGGCGGGCCCATTGGTCCACGGCCAGCACGTCATCGAGGCTGGGGTTGCTGCGCCAGTCGCTGCGGTGGCGATCGCAGGCGGTTTCGATCAGGCGGGGAATATCCAGGAAGTGGATGCGCTCCTCAAGGAACAGGGCCACGGCCTGTTCATTGGCGGCATTGAGCACTGCGGGCATGGTGCCGCCGGCGCGGCCGGCCGCGTAGGCCAGATCCATGCAGGGGTATTTGGCCGGATCGGGGGCGCGGAAGCTGAGCTGCCCCACTTCGGTGAGATCCAGGCGCCGCCAGGGTGTGTCCAGCCGCTCGGGCCAGCTCAGGCAGTAGAGAATCGGCAGTTTCATATCCGGCCAGCCCAGCTGGGCCAGCACCGAGGAATCGGCCAGCTCCACCATCGAATGGATGATCGATTGGGGATGGATCACGATCTCGATGTGGTCGTAATCCACCCCATAGAGGTAGTGGGCTTCGATCACCTCCAGCCCTTTGTTCATCAAGGAGGCTGAATCCACGGTGATCTTGCGCCCCATGCTCCAGTTGGGGTGGCTGGTGGCATCGGCCACGGTGGCCTTGGCCAGATCAGCGGCGTCCCAGTCGCGGAAGGCGCCACCGGAGGCGGTGAGCTGGATGCGCCGCAGCCCTGGGGTGGGAACGCCGGTGGACAACCGTGCCGTGTCGGCCCAGGGGGTGCCCTGCAGGCACTGGAAGATGGCGGAGTGCTCTGAATCGGCGGGCAGCAGGCGGCTGCCGCTGCGCTCCAGCGCCGGCAGCACCACCGGCCCCGCGGCGATCAGGGTTTCTTTGTTGGCCAGGGCCAGATCCTTGCCGGCTTCGATGGCGGCCATGGTGGGCAGCAGCCCGGCGCAGCCCACGATCCCGGTGACCACCAGATCGGCACTGGGCCAGGCCGCTGCCTGACAGAGCCCCTCGCTGCCGGCCACCAGTTGAGGCAGGGGGGTGATGGCCAGGGCCTCAAGACGCTCGCGCAGCTCACTCAGCAGTGCCGGATCGGCCAGGGCCACCACTTCCGGCTGGAACTGGCGGATCTGCTGCACCAGCAACTCCAGATTGCGGCCCGCGGTGAGGGCCACCACCTTGAAGCGTTGCGGGAATTCCGCCACGATTTCGAGGGTCTGGGTTCCGATCGAACCGGTGGATCCCAGCACGCTGAGGGCTTTCACGCTGATCTGGGCGGTGCGGGGCCAGTCTCCCATCGGAGCTGTCGATCACTGCCATGCTGGCCCGCAGTTGAAGTGCTGAGCGGGCGATGGCAGCGCGGGAGCAGTGGCGATCCGGTTTGGGGTTTGTGCTGGCGGCAGCCGGCAGTGCCGTGGGCCTGGGCAATCTCTGGGGGTTTGCCTACCGGGCCTCCCAGGGCGGGGGCGGTGCCTTTCTGCTCCTTTATGTGTTGATTGTGCTGGTGGTGTGCCTGCCGGTGCTGGTGGCGGAGATGGTGCTGGGGCGCAGCACGGGCCACAGTCCGCTGCTGGCGCCGGTGACGGCGGCTGGCAAGCGCTGGCAACCGCTGGGCTGGCTGTTCATCGCCGCCTCTTGCGGAATCCTGGCGTTCTATGCCGTGCTGATGGGCTGGACCGGGCACACCCTGGTCCATGCCTTGTTTGTGGGCTTGCCGCCTGATCTCGATAGCGCCACCACGTTTTTCAAAGCAGTGAGCGGTGGCAACAGCGTGCTGCTGGGGCAGGCCCTGTCACTGCTGCTCACTGCTGCGGTGGTGGCCACCGGGGTGCAGGCAGGCATTGAGCGCCTGTCGCGCTGGGCTCTGCCGCTGCTCTTTGTGTTGTTGATCGGCCTGGCGATCTGGGCTGCCGGTCTTGATGGCGCTGCGGCTGGTCGCCAGACCTTCCTGCTGGATTTCGACCGGGCTCAGTTGTTCAACCTCACCACGATTCGCAACGCCTTCAACCAGGCTTTCTTTTCGATCGGCACTGGCATTGGTTGCATCCTGGCCTACGCCGCTTACCTCGATCGCCGCGCCCATCTGCCCCGCGAAGCTGTGGCTGTGGTGGGAATGGACACCGCTGTGGGCCTGTTGGCGGGTCTGGTGACCTTCCCGGTGGTGATGAGTTTTGGTCTGCAGAACACCATCAGCGCCTCCACGGTGGGCACACTGTTTGTGGCGCTGCCCACGGGCTTGGCCTCCCTTGGGGCCACCGGACGGGTGGTGGCTGTGCTCTTTTTCCTGCTGGCTTATCTGGCGGCGATCACCTCGTCGGTGTCGCTGCTGGAGGTGCCGGTGGCGTCGTTGATGGATCGGCTGGGGTGGAGCCGGCGCCGGGCCGTGATTCTGTCCACGGCTCTGATCTTCGTGGCCGGGCTGCCTGCGGCCATGTCGGAATCAGCGCTGGGTTTCATGGATGCGGTGTTTGGCGGCGTGCTGTTGGTGCTCGGTGGGCTGTTGATCTCGCTGCTGATGGGCTGGCGCGCCTCGGGCCGCTTCCGTGAGGATCTGAGCCGCTCCGGCACGCCGGCGCCGCTGCGCCGTTGGCTGTTGCTGATGCTGCGCTGGGTGTCGCCGGTGGTGATCAGCATCGGCTTGGTGATCAGCGTGGTGGATCTGCTGCGCGGTTGGTTCGGGTAAAAGGGAGCGGCGATGGGCAACAACAGAGCGATGGAATGGTTGAAGCGCTGGAACTTCATCGAGCGTGCCCGCTATGAGCGCCAACTCCTCGATGCCTATGGCCGCGGCGAGAACATTGAGGCTCTGGCCCAGGCCTGCGAACCGGGCTTCCAGAAGGAGGTGTGGGAGGCGATGGCCCCCCGCATCCGCAAGATGGAGCAGATGATGCGCGACAAGCAGCCTCCCAAGCAGAACTGAGCGGGGCCAGGTCCCATGGGACTCCGGTGTGGATGTGAGTACAACTACTTACCAGCAGGGGGGTCGGCGGGCTTCAATGGCGCCAGGGGGCTATCTGCTTCCGCTTCTTTGACCAGGGAGTGTCATGAACCTTCATCAGGGGGTCCGGCTGCAGCTTCCCGGCGACAGCCGTTGTTTCCAGCTCCTCAGCGTGGATGAGCCCCGTGGGCGCTGCTACCTGCGCCAACTTCCCCTCACCCGCCATGGCTCACGGGTGATTGAGGTGAGCCTCGACACCATCGCCGGCGCTGAGCCGGCTTAAGTGCGGATCCAGTCGGTGATGCCGCCGGGTTTGTCGATCAGCTCGATGCCGGCGGTCTTGAGGTCAGCCCGGATTCGATCGGCCTCGGCGAAATTCTTGGCTTGCTTGGCCGCCAGCCGAGCGGCGATCTGAGCTGCGATGGCGGCATCATCCAAGCCACTGGCCGCAGCGGTTGTGGCCTCCTCGGCCCTCAGCCCCAGCACCGCTGCCAGTTCCTGCAGCAGCTGCCACTGCGGCTGCAGGTTCTGCTCATCAGGGCTGGCTTGATCGCCCCGTTCCAGGCGATTGGCCAGGGCCCGCAGGGGGCGGGCCAGCTCGAACAGCACCGCCAGGCCGCCGGAGCTGTTGAGGTCATCATCCATGGCGTCAGCAAAGCGCTGGCGCTGCTGTTCCAGTTCGGTGCTGGGTTCCGTGCCGTTGCTTGTGCTCCAGCCCAGCGCAGCGCCGTAGCGCTGCTGGAGCCAGAGGGCGCTGTTGAGCCCTTTCCAGCCAGTGGCCGCGGCCTCGAGGGCATCGGCGGTGAAATCCAGGGGCTTGCGGTAGTGGGCCTGCAGCACGAACAGGCGCAGGGTCATGGGCGACACACCGCTCTCCAGCAGGGCCCGGATCGTGGTGAAGTTGCCGAGGGATTTCGACATCTTGGTGCCGCCCACATTCACCATGCCGTTGTGCATCCACAGCCGCGCCAGGGGGGCGCCGTTGGCGGTTTCCGACTGGGCGATCTCGTTTTCGTGGTGGGGAAAGATCAGGTCGGCACCGCCAAGGTGGATGTCGATCGTGAGCCCCAGCTCCTGACGCACCATCGCTGAGCACTCGATGTGCCAGCCCGGCCGCCCCGGGCCCCAGGGGGAGTCCCAGCTCGGTTCGCCCGGTTTGGCCCCCTTCCAGAGGGCGAAATCAAACGGATGCTGTTTGCGGCTCTCCTCCTCGGAGGCCACCCGGCCGCTGGCCCCCTGCTGCTGGTCGTCTGGGTCGCGGCCGCTCAGGCGGCCATAGCCATTGGCCTTGGCCACGGCGAAGTACACATCGCCATCGGCGCTGTAGGCCGCCCCTTTGGCCTCCAGTTCAGCGATCAGGGCGCGGATGCCATCGAGGCAGCGGGTGGCCCGCGGCATGCGATCGGCCGGGAGGATATTGAGCCGGCCCATATCGAGCTCAAAGGCTTCGATGTTGCGCTCGCTCACCACCTCCATGGAGCTGCCTTCCTCGGCGGCGCGTTTGAGGATCTTGTCGTCGATATCGGTGTAGTTCTGCACGAACGTGACCGCATAGCCGCGCCATTGCAGATAGCGGCGCAGCACATCCCAGGCGATGTAGCTGCGGGCATGGCCCAGGTGGCAGAGGTCGTAAACCGTGACGCCACAGCAATAGATCGTGGCCGTGCCGGCCTCCTGGGGCGTGAAGGGTTCCAGCTGGCGGCTGAGGGTGTTGAAGAAACGCAGGGTCATCTCACTTGGCCTCCATCCAGTTGGGGCCACGGCCCAGGTCCACCACCAGCGGCACCGCCAGGGTGACCGCCTGCTCCATCGTCTGGCGCACAGCCGCCTCCACGTGCTTCAGCGCTGCAGGATCGCATTCGAGCACCAGCTCATCGTGCACCTGCAGCAGCAGTTGGGCCGGCAACTGTTCCGCATCCAGCCGCCGCTGCAGATCCACCATCGCTTTTTTGATGATGTCGGCGCTGGAGCCCTGGATTGGTGCATTGGCTGCCGCCCGCAGCTGCTGCGCTTCCATGCCGCCGCGGCGGGCCACATCCAGATCGATCTCGGCGGGATCCTTGCCCTTGAGCCGGCCCAGCCCCTGGGGATCGAAGTGGAAGGGACGCCGGCGCCCCATCAGGGTTTCCACATAGCCGCGGCTGAGGGCCAGCCGCTCCTGCCATTCAAGGAAGGCGAAGATTTTCGGGTAGCGCTGCTTGTAGCGGCTGAGGAAGTCCTTCGCTTCGGCCTGGCTGACGCCGGTGGAGCGGGCAAACCGTTGAGCCCCCATGCCGTAGATCACGCCGAAATTGATGGTTTTGCCCAGGCGGCGTTCCGCCTCGCTCACCTCGTCTTTGTCGAGCAACAGCCGGGCGGTGAGGGCATGCACGTCGTCACCGTTGTTGAACGCCTCGATCAGGGCCTCCTCCCCGGAGAGGTGGGTGAGGATGCGCAGCTCGATCTGGCTGTAGTCGGCGCTCAGCAGGGTCCAGTTGGGTTGGGGCAGAAAGGCCTTACGGATCTGGCGGCTGAAGGCGGTGCGGATGGGGATGTTCTGCAGATTCGGGTTGCTGCTGGAGAGCCGCCCGGTGGCGGTGACCGCCTGATTGAAATCGGTGTGCACCCGGCCGGTTTCCGCCTCCACCAGCTGGGGCAGGGCATCCACATAGGTGCTCTTGAGCTTGCTGAGCGTGCGGTGCTCCAGCACCAGCGGCACCACGGGATGGGCATCCTCCAGCTTCTCCAGCACCGCGGCATCGGTGCTCCAGCCGGTTTTGGTTTTGCGCGATTTCTTGCGATCGAGCCCCAGGGTGTCGAACAGCAGCTCCCCCAGTTGCTTGGGGGAGGCCAGGTTGAACTCCACTCCGGCCGCGGCCTTGGCCTCCTGCTCCAGCCGTTCCAGCGTGCTGCCCATGGTTTCGGAGAGGCCGGCCAGGTACGGCACATCGATGCGGATCCCGGTGGCTTCCATGCGCGCCAGCACGGGCTCAAGCGGTTGTTCCACCTGGGCCAGCAGGGTGCTCATTTGCTCCCCCAGCTGTGCCAGCTGCTGGGCGCGATCGATGGCCAGTCGCCGCGTGAGGTGCACATCCATGGCGCAGTACTGCGCCGCTGCTTCGAGGGGCACCTCAGCGAACGTGGCGGCCTTGCCCTCCTTGGCTTTGCCCACCAGGTCGCTGAACTGGGTGGCGCTGATGCCGTACTCCCGCTGGGCCATCGCATCGAGGCTGTGCTTGGCGGAGGCATCCAGCAGGTAATCGGCCAGCAGCGTGTCGATCACCACACCCTCAAGAGCCAGGCCATGGCGCAGCAGCACCAGGCGGTCGTACTTGGCGTTCTGCAGGGTTTTGGGGTGCTCGCCACTGGCCAGCCATGGCGCCAGCTGCAGCAGCACGGCCTCCAACGGCAACTGCTGCAGGGCCGTGGCTTCTGCTTCCAGGGGCAGCTCGGCCGGTGGCTGATGACCCACCGGGATGTAGGCCAGATCCTCAAGGCCGGAACCCCAGCAGAGGCCGATGCCCACCAGCTGGGCCCGGAATGGGTTGAGGTCGGTGGTTTCGGTGTCGAGGGCCACCGGGGCCTGGGGATCGCGGCAGGCCATCAGGCGCTGCATCAGTGCCGTGAGTGCCGCTTCGCTCACGATCAGCTGGGGCTGCAGCTGGGGGGCGCCACTGGTGTCCTCGCGTTCAGCGGCTGGCGTGCTGCTGGGTTCAGCCACGGCTGGAGCTGCCGGCTCGCTGCTGGCCGCGGCAGCCGGCACAGGGGCCTGACCGGGGGCTGAGAACACTTCAGCAAACAGCTCGCTTTGGCGCTTGAGGCTGTGCAGTTCCAGTTCCTCGAGCCGGCTGCTGAAGCGCTCCAGATCCACCTGCGTGAGGGCCAGCGCTGGATCCTGCGGCAGGGGGATGTCCACCAGGATCTCGGCCAGCATGCGCGAGCGGTAAGCGTTGTCGCGGTCGGCGGCGAGCTTGGTGAGCAGGGCGCCCTTCAGTGCGCCCTTGGGGTCCTTGGCCTTGGGGCCGGCGGCCTGCAGCTGCTCGAGGGCGGCGTAGATGCCGTCGAGATCGGTGTGGGCCTGCAGCAGGGTGATGGCGGTCTTGGGGCCGACGCCCTTCACGCCCGGGATGTTGTCGGAGCTGTCGCCCGTGAGTGCCTTGAGGTCGACGACCTCCTCCGGCGTCACCCCCAGCTTGGCGATCACCCCCTCGCGGCGGATCTCCACCGGGCCGCTGCTTTTGGCGTAGGGGCCGCCGCCCATGTAGAGCACGGC
>JAYKIT010000099.1:0-5422 GCA_035285765.1 Synechococcus sp.
CCGGCGCTGAGGCGCACCCGTGAGCGGGGCATCAGGATCCGGGCCACGGCCACCATGCGCACCAGCTCCAGGGGCTCCCAGGGCTCCTGCTCCTCAAGGGGTGTGCCCTCCACCGCCACCAGGCCATTGATCGGCACGCTCTCAGGGTGGGGATTCAGGCCCGAGAGCACCTGCAGCAGCGAGGCGCGATCACGGCGCGATTCACCCATGCCGATGATGCCGCCGCAGCAGAGGCCAAGCCCGGCGCTGCGGGCCCGCTGCAGCGTGTCGAGCCGCTCCTGGTAGGTGCGGGTGCTGATGATCCGGTCGTAATGCTCGGGGCTGGTGTCGAGGTTGTGGTTGTAGGAGGTGAGGCCCGCCTCAGCCAGGCGCTGGGCCTGGGAATCGGTGAGCATGCCGGCGGTCACGCAGGCCTCCATCCCCAGCTCCCGCACACCGCGCACCATCTGCAGCATGGCGTCGAAGGGGGCTCCCTCGCGCACCTCACGCCAGGCCCAGCCCATGCAGAAGCGATGGGCGCCGGCATCACGGGCCGCCCTGGCCCGCTCCAGCACCCCATCCACCTGCAGCTGCAGTTCCGGCTGGGCGGTCACATCACTGCTGTGATGCATCGATTGGGGGCAATAAGCACAGTCCTCCTCGCAACCACCGGTTTTCACGCTCAACAGCGAGGCCAGCTGCACGTGGTAGCCCTCGGGATGGGCCTCACGGTGCACCTGCTGGGCCCGCCAGAGCAGATCCACCAGCGGCAACTCCAGCAGCGCCTCAATCTCCGCCAGGCTCCAATCGTGGCGTTCGCTCACCGCTGCCTGCTCCATGGTCATGGGGTGTCCTCCACTCCGCCGAAACGACGCTGCCGCCCCTGAAAATCCTGCAGTGCCCTGGTCAGGGCAGCGGCATCGAAATCAGGCCAGAGCACGTCGGTGACATGCAGCTCGGCGTAGGCCAGCTGCCAGAGCAGGAAATTACTGAGGCGCTGCTCACCACTGGTGCGGATCAGCAGATCGGGATCCAGCTGTCCGGCGGTGTGCAGCTCAGCCGCCAGCAGGTTTTCATCAATGGCCTCAGGATCCAGCTGGCCGGCCTGCACCTGGCGCGCCAGAGCCCGGGCGGCCTGCACGATCTCGCTGCGGCTGCCGTAGTTGGTGCACACGTTGAAATGAATGCCGGTGTTGGCCGCTGAGCGCTCGGTGGCCTCAGCGATCAGCTGCTGCAATCCATTCGGCAGAGCCGTGAGATCACCGAGGAAGCGGATGCGCACCTGCTCTTTCTGCAGCGCTTCCAGCTCCTTGGCCAACACCTGCTCAAACAGGGTCATCAGGAAGCTCACCTCCTCTCCGGGGCGCGACCAGTTCTCCGTGGAAAAGGCGTAGGCGGTGAGCGTGCCGATGCCCCAATCGCTGCAGAGCCGCAGGGTGCGCTTGAGCGCCTCCACCCCCTGGCGATGGCCCATCACCCGGGGCAAGCCGCGCTGATTGGCCCAGCGGCCGTTGCCATCCATGATCACGGCCACATGGGCCGGCAACCGCTCAGGATCGAGGCTGGGGGGCAGTGCTGTGCTGGGGGCAGGCCGGGCAGCCGCCAGCGGAGGCCGACTCATGGGCGGTTGCGGGCGGTGGCTTCAGCGCGCTCACCACTGGAGGTTGATTTAGTGAGCGTACGCGGCTGGCGGCGACGACCGGCTGCTTGCAAACTCACCGCTTCGTTGAGCAGCTCGCGCAGGCGCTCGCGCGTGATCGGCCGCTCGAAGCGTCCCTGGGAGGCCATCGAGATCGTGCCCGATTCCTCGCTCACCACCACACAGAGGCAGCGGTCGTGGCGTTCAGTGAGCCCCAGGGCCGCCAGATGCCGGGTGCCGTGGCGGGTGAAGCTGGTCTGGCGCGACAGCGGCAGGATCACCCCGGCCGAGGCCACGCGGTTCGACTGGATCAGCACCGCCCCATCGTGCAGCGGTGAATCGGCCGAAAACAGGTTCAGCATCAGATCCACCGAGAGGGTGGCATCGATGGCCACACCGGGGTTGAGAAAGTCTTCAGGGCGCAGATCACTGCCGAGATCCAGCACGATCAAACCGCCACAACGCCGTTTGGAGAGCTGGGCAGCGGTATCCACCAGGATGTCAACGGTGCCGGCATCCTGCGGATCCTGGGTGCGGCTGCCCAGCAGGATCGCCAGGTGGCCCGTGCCCAGCAGCTCCAAGAGCCGCCGCAACTCCCCCTGCAACAGGATCGCCAGGGCAAGGCCGCACACCAGCACCAGAGCCTCGATCAGCTTGGCCGTGAGCGGCAGATTCACATAGCGCTGCAGCAGCCAGCCCAGGGCCACGAGCAGGAGATACCCGCGCAGCAACCACAGGGTGCGCGGTTCACTGACCCGGCCCAGCAGCAGATACCCGAGGGTTCCGGCCACCACCAGGTCCAGCAGCATCCGCAGCCACATCAAGGCTGTGTTCTCCCTCTGGGCTCACCCTACAGATCGCAGCCGTTCCGGCAGTACGTCGTAGCGCAGCAGTTCGTCCGGTCGCTCACGCCGCTGCACCAGCTCGGAGCGGCCCTCGCCCACCATCACCGCCGCCGGCCTGGGGATGCGGTTGTAGTTCGATGCCATCGAAGCGTTGTAAGCGCCGGTGGCCAGCACCACCAGCACATCACCGGGCTTGGTGGCAGGCAGCGGCAACCCCTTGAGCAGCACATCACCGGATTCACAGTGCTTACCCACCAGGGTCACCGTTTCACTGGCGGGCGCGGCCGGGCTGTCGGCCAGGCAGGCGGTGTACTGCGATTGATAGGTGATCGGGCGGGGGTTGTCGCTCATGCCGCCATCGATGGCCACATAGGTGTTCAGGCCAGGAATGTGCTTACGGCTGCCCACTTCGTACAGCGTGATGCCAGCGGGGGCCACCAACGAGCGACCCGGCTCACACAGCAGGCGAGGTAGCTCCAGCTGCCGCTCCTGGCACGCCTTCACCATCGCCTCACTCACCACCTGCACCCAGGCATCGATCGACGGCGGATCATCCGAGGCGGTGTAGCGGATGCCCAGGCCACCGCCCACGTTGAGATCGCTGGGCTGATGGCCCAGCGATCGGGCCAGCACAAAGGCATCGGCAAGCACGGCGGCCAGATCGCGATGGGGATCGAGCTCGAAAATCTGCGAGCCGATGTGGGCATGCAGACCACGCAGCTCGGCCCAGGCACAGCCAGCCAGGTGGGTCAGCACCTCCTTGAGCTGATCGGGGTCAAAGCCGAACTTGCTGTCGAGATGGCCGGTGCGGATGTACTCGTGGGTGTGGCACTCGATGCCGGGGGTGAAGCGCAGCAGCAGCGGCACCGGCTCGTTGCGCATGGCGGTGAGCTCCTGCAGCAGCTCGATATCGCGCCAGTTGTCCACCACCACGGTGACGCCGCTCTGAATCGCCAGGCTCAGCTCTTCGGCCGATTTGTTGTTGCCATGCAGCACGATCCGCTCGGGCGGCATGCCCCCTTCCAGCGCCGTGAGCAACTCCCCGGCCGAGACGGCATCAAGGCCAAGCCCCTCGGAGGCCACCAGGGCCGTGATCGCCAGGCTGCTGTTGGCCTTGGAGGCAAACAGAGCCAAGGAGGGGCCTGGGTAATGCCGCTGCAAGGCATCGCGATAGGCCCGGCACGACTGGCGCAGGCTGGCCTCATCGAGCACATACAACGGTGTGCCGTAGCGCTGGGCGAGCTCGCTGAGCACACACCCACCAACCCGCAGCCGCCCCTGGGGATCGAGATCCGCGCTCACCGGCGCCAGATTGCGATTGGGGCTCTGCAGATCCACGCCGTCGGCAGCCCAGGGCAGGGACGGCGATGCGACGGTGGGGGTACTCACCATGACCAGAGAAGCAGCGATCTAAACGTGTGACCCATCCTTTCAGCTTCTCCGCACCACTGCAGCTCAGCAGTAGCGCCCTGGAGGCCTGCGTGGCCCTGGATCAGCGCTGCCTCAATGGCTTCTGGAGCAGCGCGCAATGGCGCCGGGAGCTGAGTGAGCCAGGCCGGCTCTGTCTCGGCAGCTGGGCTGATGCAACGCAGCACGACCTGGTGGGGCTCAGCAGCGGCTGGCTGGTGGCTGGAGAACTGCAATTGATGCTGCTGCTGGTGGATCCCCGCTGGCGCCGCCAGGGGTTGGGCACCGTGCTGCTGCAGGCACTGATCAGTGCGGCGGCCCAGCAGGGCTGCCAAGGGGTGAGCCTGGAGGTGGCCGCCGGCAACGAGGCGGCCCGCGGCCTCTACAAAAAACTGGGTTTCACCACAAGCGCAAAACGACGCGGTTACTACCGCAACGGCGATGACGCTTTGCTGCAATATCTCGGTATGAGCGATTGCAAAAACCGTACGGATAACCGACCTGATTGACAGCGCCATGCGCTGGTGAGTGATCACTTTGCCAAGGAAAAACCCAGCCACACCAGGCTTTCTGCTGCCAGTCAGCGATGCGCTCAGCTGAAAACTTGAACCCCTAAGACCAGCTGCGGTTTTCCGACCACAATCAACTGGTCAGCCCTGATAACGTATTCACATCTTTGAGGCGACGCCGCCGACCATGTTCGAGCGCTTTACCGAGAAAGCCATCAAGGTGATCATGCTGGCCCAGGAGGAGGCCCGCCGTTTGGGCCATAACTTCGTTGGCACCGAACAGATCCTGCTGGGTCTGATCGGCGAAGGCACTGGTGTGGCAGCCAAGGTGCTCAAGTCGATGGGCGTGAACCTCAAGGACGCCCGCGTTGAGGTGGAGAAGATCATCGGCCGCGGGTCCGGCTTCGTGGCGGTGGAGATTCCGTTCACACCCCGGGCCAAACGGGTGCTCGAGCTCTCCTTAGAAGAGGCTCGCCAGTTGGGCCACAACTACATCGGCACCGAACATCTGTTGTTGGGCCTGATTCGTGAGGGCGAGGGCGTGGCCGCCCGCGTGCTCGAGAACCTCGGCGTGGATCTGGCCAAGGTGCGCACCCAGGTGATTCGCATGCTGGGCGAAACGGCCGAGGTGGCCAGTGGCGGCGGCAGCAAGGGCTCCACCAAAACCCCCACCCTCGATGAATTCGGCAGCAACCTCACCCAGCTCGCCAGCGAGGGCAAGCTGGACCCGGTGGTGGGCCGCCAGAATGAAATCGACCGCGTGATCCAGATCCTGGGTCGGCGCACGAAGAACAATCCTGTGTTGATCGGTGAGCCCGGCGTGGGCAAAACCGCCATCGCCGAGGGCTTAGCCCAGCGCATCAACGCCGGCGAGGTGCCCGACATCCTCGAAGACAAACGGGTGCTCACCCTCGATATCGGCCTGCTGGTGGCTGGCACCAAATACCGCGGTGAATTCGAGGAGCGCCTGAAAAAGATCATGGATGAGATCCGTGGCGCCGCCAACGTGATCCTGGTGATCGATGAGGTGCACACGCTGATCG
>JAYKIT010000100.1:0-12449 GCA_035285765.1 Synechococcus sp.
AACACCAGGGCAATCAGGATCGCCACATACAGCTGCCCGGCAATCGTGATCGAGAAGGCGGCGGCCTGACCAACCAGATCATTGGGGGTGAGCACCGCACTGCTGGCGGTGGTGAGAAACCCCAGCGACGCCATGGTGAGGGCCGCGTCGGCAGGTTGTTGCAGGGGGATGAAGCTCGTGGGATTCAAACTGTGGATGGTGTTCAGCAGCGCCCCTCCCAACAGGCCGATCTGCACGTAACCCGCGGCCGCCCCCATCAGCACCGAAGCGGTCACAAAGGGTTCGCGAATGAGCCCCCGCACCATGCGCACCAGGGTGTTGCCGAAAAACAAGATCATCAGAATCAGCCGCAGCAAGGCCAAGCCACCAAGCGCTGCACCCCCCAAGGGAATGAACGGGAGCAGCTCGGGCCAGAGGCGCAGCACAGCCCAGAGCAACTGCACGGCAATGGCACAAACCCCAAGAGCGAACACCAGGCGCTGACCGGAGCGCAACACGGTGAGATGGGCGGTGAAATTCATGAAGAAAAGCTCCAGCACCACCGCGCTGAGATCAATCAGCACGGCCTGGTGTTGGGCTAACGGCACCAGCCAGATGATCAGCAGCTCCAGCAGCAGCAGATTGCGGTAGCCCCGATGGCGACTGCGGATCCGCGCCACATTCCACGCCTGGCGTTTCATCGCTGGCGCTGCACAGCCACCACCCCGTCAAATCCCGGGATCGGCGCGGCCAACTTGCGCAGCTCCAGGTGGATCGGCAGCGGGCCGTAGAGCTCCTGCAACCGATCGAGGATGCGCTCGGAGAAATGCTCGATTGTTTGGCAGCGCAACTGGGCCACCAACTGACGCACCGCCTGCACGGCTTCGGCGTAATCGAGCGTGTCGGCCAGGCAATCACTGGCTGCGGCCGCTGTCAGATCCACACCAAAGCTCAGATCAAGGCTGAACCACTGCCCCAGCTCCCGTTCATGCTCCAGCACCCCGACATGGGCCCAGAGGCGCAGATCGCGCACCACAATGCAATCGCCGCTGGCCATCAGGGCAGGTCCTGATGCGTGAACTGGCGTTCACCGGTGGCATAGGGGGCCGCCACATGACCATCCCCGCGCAGGCGGTAGCGGTAGGTGACCAGACCCTCGAGGCCCACGGGCCCCCGCGGCGGCAGAGTTTGGGTACTGATGCCCACCTCGGCGCCGAAGCCATAGCGAAAGCCATCGGCAAAGCGGGAGGAGCAGTTGTGATAAACCCCGGCACTATCCACCCGGGCCATGAAACGCTCCGCCGTGGCGGCGTTATTGCTGCAAATCACCTCGGTGTGCCGTGAGCTGTAGCGGCCGATGTGAGCCATCGCCGCCTCCATGTCATTCACCACGGCAATGCTGAGCACTAAATCGAGATACTCCGTGGCCCAGTCGTCATCGCTGGCGGCATGGCGCACCCCCTGGGCCATGGAGGCGGCATCGCCACGCAACTCCACCCCCGCAGCTTCCAGAGCCGGAATCGCTTGAGCCAGGAAGGGGACCGCCACATCACGGTGCACCAGCAACGTTTCAATGGCATTGCAAGCCGCCGGGTACTGGGTTTTGCTGTCCACCGCCACCGCTACAGCCTGATCCAGGTCCACCTCACGATCCACATAGAGGTGGCAGATGCCATCGGCGTGGCCCAGCACCGGGATGCGGGTGTTGTCTTGAATAAAGCGCACCAGCTCATTGGAGCCCCGGGGGATGATCAGATCCACCAGGCCCTCAAGCTTGAGCAGGGCCAGGCTCTCCTCCCGGCTGGTGAGCAGGGTGATCACACTGGGGTGCACCGCCGAACGGCTCAGCCCCAGCTGCAGGGCCTCGAGGATGGCAGAACAACTGCCATTGGCCTCACGCCCCCCCTTGAGGATGGCGCCATTGCCGGAGCGAATCGCCAGGCCCGCGATCTGCATCACCGCATCAGGGCGCGCTTCAAAGATCACCCCCACCACACCGAGGGGCACCGTGATCCGCTCCAGCACCAGGCCCTGATCCAAGGCGCGATGCAGCTGCCGCTGGCCGAGGGGATCGCTCAAAGCCGCCAACTGGCGTAAGCCCGCGATGGCGCCATCGAGCTTGGCGCCATCGAGTTTCAACCGGGCCATCAGCGCCGAACTGAGCTGGGCGGCTTCAGCCGCGGCCCGATCAACGCGATTCGCCTCCAGGATCAGCTCGCGACGCTCATCGAGCGCTTGGGCCATCGCCAGCAGCGCCTCACGGCGCTGCTGGTCACTGCACTGGGCCAGATCCTGGGCATGGGCACGCAAGGAACCAGCGCGCTGCAGCAGTTCAGGAGAAGGATCGGGAACAACCTGTTGCACAACGCGGCCTGGGCTCTGGGGGCATCATCCCTGGCCAGCGGGCTGCAGGCGCTGCAAAGCCAA
Organism: Synechococcus sp.; assembly: GCA_035285765.1. Lineage (GTDB taxonomy): Bacteria > Cyanobacteriota > Cyanobacteriia > PCC-6307 > Cyanobiaceae > RCC307. Next base: position 2,407 of record JAYKIT010000100.1, read on the forward strand.
CCGCGCGGCTCCCAGCCGGCCGGCCCCATTGCCCAGCGCCGCCGCCTCAATCTTGAGATCAGCCCGGCTGGGGGCCAGAACACGCCGCTGCACCTCCTGGCGCAACGGCTCAGCAAAGTGGGCAAAGGCGGCGCTGAGCCCACCACCGAGCAGCACCCGTTCAGGCGTGAAGGCATACACCAGTGAACTGATGCCGCAGCCGAGCAACTGGCCGTAGCGCCGCCACACCGCCTGAGCCTGGGGATCACCAGCCGCCGCTTGAGCCGAGAGCAGCTCCGGCTCCTGCCCCGACCAGCGCCGCAGCGCCGTGATGCTGCAGAAACTTTCAATCGAGCCGTTGTTACCGCTGTTGCATGCAGGCCCAGCAGGATCCAGACCGATCAATCCGGGTTCGGCTGCTGCGCCGCAACGCCCCATGAACAACTCGCCATTGAGGATCACCCCACCACCAACCCCGGTGCCCAGGGTGAGCAGCACCACATCGTTGATGCCACGCGCCGCACCGAGCCACTGCTCCCCCAGCACGGCGCAGTTGCCATCGTTCTCCAGGGTGACCGGGCGCTGCAACCGCGGCTCAAGCCAATCCGCCAAGGGCACCTGCTCCCAGCCCGGCAAATTGATGCACACCTGGGCGATGCGGCCAGCGCGATCCATCGGGCCGGGCAAGCCAATGCCCACCGCATCGGCCTCAGCGGCTGGATCCAATTGCGCGATCGCCTCCACCACCGCCGTGGTCACCGCACCGGGCGTGGCCGGTTGCGGAGTGGCGTGCTGCAGCTCCGCCAGCAGGGTGCCATCGACACGAAAGCGACCGAGCTTGAGGCCCGTACCGCCGATGTCCACGCCGATCACCTGGCGGGCATCCCCGGCCATCAACTGCACCAGCGCATCACATCCCCATTAAGGCTCAAGCGGCCAGGGGCGCCAATGCCAAGCGCCGGCTCAGGGGCAACTGCGCCACAGGCACCCGCGCCAGAAGCTCGCGCTCAGCCGCCGCTGAGAGCAGAGCGTGCACACACCGGCCCCGCTGATCGGTGTAGGAGAGCACGCTCTCGGCATCCACCATCAGATCCAGGCTCAGGGTGTGGCCATCCCTCAACAAAAAGCACGACATCGATGGGGCCCTAGCTGGTTGAACGCCTGAATGACCAATCCATTGAACCCAGCAGAAGGGCACGGCGCGGCCGTTGATGGGCAGCTGCCAACACAACGGCCACGGCTGCCAGCCCTCAACCGGCGCAGCGCTGGCTCACCCAATCGGGCTGAATCGTGAGCACTGCCAAATCGTCTTCACGAACCACCTGGGCATAACTGGGATGAGCACTTCTGGCGCCGCCCTCCACGTGCAACACCGACGCCAGATAAGGGGGCGCAGCCGGTGGCTCCACCCACACCACATCCCCGGGCTGAATGCAGAGAAATTCAGGCTGCTGCACCGCTTGCCCCACCCCCAATCAGAACAGACTAGTACAGGCATACCACTAAAAACGGAAGAACAGCTGCGCCTTGGTTTGCCAGCGCCCCTCTTGATCGAAGGCCCCCTGCAGCTCAAGCGTGTCGGTGGCCTGGTAACGCAGCACCACTTCAGCTGGAATGTCGCTGCGATTGGGCGCCGTGAGCACCGAAAGGTTGAGGCGCTCGGTGAGATCCACCCCCACCTCCGCCGCCAGCACCAGCTGAGAGGGCACCCGCTGGCGCGAGCGACTGCGGTCGCGGTCTTCGGTGTAAGGATCCAGGTACGCGGGGTAAAGCGAGGCTGTCAGGCGCTCGCCAAAGAGATCGCTAAACCCGCCCAGCACCGGGCTCAGCAGGGTGCCCCCCAACACGGTGGCCAGGGCTGTGCCTGGATTGCCGCCCGAGAACCCAGCCAGGGAATTGCCCCACAGCAGCGACACCAATTGCTCACGGGGCAATGGCGGCACGCTGCGCAGGGTGTAGTTCTCGGCGATGCGATCGGCCGAGCCCCGCACGGTGATGATCACCTTCACCAGGTTGAGGCGATCGAGGTTGGAGAAGCTGCCTTGCAATTCATTGGCGGTCACCAGCTGATCACTGCTGCCGGCCACCACCTGGTCCGACACCCGGGTGACGAGCACCACATCGAGATAGGGAATCAACCCCAGCGAGGGGGTGAACACCGCCACGTTGGCGTTGCTGGAATCGAGTTTGAGGGTGTTGGTGAGCACATTGATGCGCCCCTTCAACAGGCGCACCACGCCAGAGAGCTGCACCTCGGGCCCCGCAGCGCCATTGAGGGTGAGCAGGCCGCCAATGCCAAAATCCGCCACTGGCGCCGAGCGGATGCGCAGTTTCGGGCCGAAGGCCAGGCGCAGATTGCGGAAGCGCAACGCCCCAAAACTGGGCAGGCTGCGCCGCAGGGCCACACCGGCGCTGGATTCCACCGAAGGCCCCAGCAGCACCATGGGGGCTGAGAAATCCCAGCGGCTGTCAGGGGTCAACGCCCCCAGCGACTGCGGGGTGCTCCCCTCACCACTGGAGCCCAACAGCGCCGGCGACACGGTCAGCTGACCATGGCTCAACTGCAGCTGACCGCCCAGGAATGGCCGCAGCAGGCTGCCCTCCAGGCGCAACACACCATCGGCCAGCAGCTTGAGGTTGGGGCGCACAACGGGCAGCTGCTTGAGCGCGAACTCCAAACCGGCACTGCTGGCCCCAGGTTGAAAGGCCAGGTTGCCGCTGCCACTGAGCTGGCCGGACCCCACCGCGGCACTGAATTGCTCGAGCTGCAGGCGCTGGAAATCAAAGAAGGCAGACGCCTGCACTTGACGCACCGCTTGCCCTGCCAACAGCAGCTCCCCATCGCGCACGCGCAGGAAGCCATTGGCCAATGGCGCCTGCCGACTGCCCCGCACCAGCAACTGCAGATCAAGGCTGCCGCGCTGCCATTGCAGCTCACCACCGCTGAGGGCGGAAAGAAAGGCCAAACCCTCGCCACGGCTGGCCAGACGCAGCTCCAACCCCTCAGCCACAGGATCGAGCGGCAGGCGGCCTTTCAACTCCACGGCGCTGCTGGCCTGGCCGCCCCGCAGGGCCAAATCGAGATCGAGCAACTGATCGCGCAGTTCGATGCGGCCACGCTCAAGGGCCAGGCTTTGGCCCTGCAGGCTGGCCTGATCCAAGGCCAGATCCAGGGTCAGGCTCGATTGCCCACCAACCGAGCGCCAACTGCCCTGCCCGCGCAGGCGCCCCCGCAAACCCACCGGCACAGGGGTGAGCAGCGCGATGAAGCCCAGCGGCAAGCCCGAGAAACTGAACCGACCATCCCCCTGATCCAAGGGCCCGTTCATCCGTGCAATGAAGGGCTCAAGTTGCAGCGCTCGATCCTGCTGCTCGCCGCGCAGCCAGAGGTGACCGCGACTCGCCAACTTCAGCCAGTACTGCGCCGGCTGCGGACCACGCACCTCGATATCGGCATCCACCACCCCCTGTAAGGCGTCCAGCGGCAATGGCACCGGCCCCTCGGGCTGAGGGCGCGCCATGGCCACAGCCCGCTGGGCCCGCAGCAGCTCCCGAATCTGTTGATCGAGGCTCTGGCCGAGGGTGTTGATGGCCAGCTCACCGAGATCACTGGCCTGGCCAATGGGCGCAGCCACCCCCGGCCGGCGCAGATCCTGGAACAACCGCAGCAGCGAGGCCGCCTGGAGGCGCCGCAGCTTGGCCTGCAACTCCAATGCACCATTGAGCTGCCCACGGGCGTTGAGGTTGAGCGAACCCCCTGGTGCGCTGAGCAGCTCCGCAGTCAGCGCGTAGCGCTGCCCCTGCAGGCGACCATCCAGCTGCAGCTCCTTGCCTTTAATCCAAGCCAACGCCGGCTTGCTGATCCCCGCCTGGCCCTGCACCAGCAGCGGATCCAGGCGCAGGCTGCCGCCACCCTCCAACACCCCGGCCAGCGGCAGCACCTGCTGCCCTGGAAGGCTGAGCTGCAGTGGGGAGAGCGACCAATTGCTGGCGCTCCACGCCCATCCAGCCCCGCGGCGGCGCAGCGCCAGATCGCCATCCGCCTTGCTGGCCGTGAGCCACTGCAAACCACCGGCAGCCAGCGCCGCCTCAATCCGGGTGGAGGGGGACTGCAGCTCCAGCCGGGCCGGCTGCCAGGTGCCCTGCCAATCCTCAGCCGAGCGCAGCCCCATCACACCGGGCTGCTGCAGGTGGAAACGGGCGCTGGGCTTGGGCTGAGCCGCTGTACCGCTGACCTCAACGAGCGCTGAAACACTGCCCTGCAAGGCCGGGTTCAGGGCCGCCAAGGGCAGGGCCGCCAGCTGCGCCTGAAGCTGCAGCAGCCCCTGCTGCAGCGGCTTGCCGGGCTGTGGTTGCCAGGAGCCCTGCAACAGCAACGGTTCGCCGGCCAGGCTGGAGCCGCCTTTGAGCTCAAGGCGCTGGGCTCGATGGCGCCACTGGAGCTGGGCGTTGACATCACCCAAACGCTCCTTGGCCAATGGGGCGGCAGGTTGCAGCAGCAGATTGGCCTGCAGCTGCTTGAGGGCCGGCGGGCTGCCCAGGGTGCCACTGGCCTTGCCCTGCAGCCGCAACAGCCCCGCCGGGGTTTGCAGAGAACCATCGCTGAACCGCAACCACCAGGTGCGTTGCTTGAGGCCAAGCTGGCCGAGCCAAGGGGCCCCCTTCTGCCCCAGCAAGGCGGGCTCCAGCCGCAACACTGTGCTGCTCAGCGCCAGCTGGGGAAGCACACTGCCGGCCACCTGCAGTTGGGATTCGCCAGAACGCAACTGCAGTTCTTGCAATCGCAACGAACGCCAGGGTGCGCCCTGCCATTGCACTGCGGCCGTGAGCTCGCCACTGCGCTCACCCCAACGCCAGCGGGCTGGTTTGAGCCGCAGCTGATCGCCTCGGCAACGCAGGGACAGCTGCGGCAGTTGCGGCGGCGCTGCGGAGCCTGTGGCCGGCCAAGCCAAGTTCTGCAAGCGCAAGGGACCATGGCAGCGGAAGCCATCGCCCTGCTGCTGCAACCGCAGCTGGGCAGATAACTCCCCACCCACCTGGGGCAAGGGCTCCCCGCGCAAGGCGGTGAGAGCCCCGAGCGGCATGCGGCGCATCAGCAACTGGGCCTGCATCGAGGGCTGCGCTCCCCAGCGATTGCTCAACTGCAGCGACAGCAACGAGCGGCGCGCCCGGCCGCCCGGCGGACGAAAACTGCCGCGGAAGTGCAACGTTTGAGCCGGCAGGTTGAGGTCGAGGTGACCATCGGCAAAGCGCCAGGAACCTTGCCCATGGAGCTGCACCCGCGCCGCATCCAACAGCGCCAGCTGCAGGCGCAATCGCGGCGGCGGCTGGTTGGGATTGCTCTTGGGAAACACCCAGAGCTGCCCTTGGGCATTGGGCTGCAACTGAACCTTGAGGCCGGCCAATCCGATGGAACTCACCCAGCGCCGCTGGCGCAGGCTGGCCAGCAGATCAGGCTTGAGCGTGAGCCGCTCCAGCTCCATGGTGGAGCCATCGCTGGGGCCTGGTTCCACCCGCGTGGGGCCGAACACCAGCCCCTGAAAGCCAATGCCCTCCAATGGTCCCAGCGACACCGGATGGGCCAGGCCGCGGCTGAGCTGGGTTTGAAGCCACTGCCGCAGGGGCTCCCCATCCCAGTCGCCGAGTGCCGCCGACGTGCTGCAGCCAGCCAGAGCGATCAGGGCCGCAGTGCTCGCCGGAAGCAGGACACGCCGGAGTGATCCACCCATCGCCTGCGGCGGTCTCGTCCGGAGTCGGCGCAATATAGGTGCGTTTCAAAGCACACTCCATGGTTTCGGATCCATTGCTGCTGCAGGCCGGTGCCTGGCTGGCCGCCGCCGCTGGCGGTCTCGGCCTGCTCACGGTGGCCGGCTTCGTGCTGCGCTGGGGGATCCGCTTCCGCCTGGTGGGCGTCAGCAGCTTCACGCTGCTGCTGGCGGCCGGCTGCGCGGCGTTCGCCATCAGCTACAGCCCCCGCACCAGCATCGACGGTGCCCTGGTGGTGCCGGTGGTGTACGACAACGGCGGAGATCTGGTGGTGGCCGCCGCCGCCGCCGACTTCCCCACAGCCCAAGCCGGCCCGACAGTGGAACAGGTGGCCACCAACCTGCGGGGCAGCGGCCGCCGCAGCGCCGATGGTCTGGTGCATGTACGCCTGCGCCAATTGCAGGCGGAAGCCAATGGCAGCAGCCGTCCTGTGGTGTTGGCGGAGGCGGTGCGCAACCTCCGCGATGACAGCGTGACCCTGGTCCCAGTTGCGACGGGTCGGACGAGGAACTGACACCGGGAGGGCCGCCACAGGCTTTTCCGCGGCCTGAAATAAAAAGGTCCGCACAGCTCCGGCGATGCTGCAACGCGCGCTCCTTCCCCTCATGGCTGGCCTGCTGACTGCCTTTGGATTTGGCAGCGCCCAGGCCGCGGCCAGCCAGCTGCTGGAGTCGGTGAAGCAGAACAAGCAACTGGCAGCCCAGCTCTGTGGCGAATTCCGCAAACTCAACGCCAGTGGCCACAAGGCCCACGATCCAGCCAGCATCAGTTCAACAGCGGCCCGCCAGGGGTTAAGCCAGCTGGATGCCGAAATCCTCACCACCTATGTGGTCGGCATGTACTGCCCCGACGTGCGCTAGTTCCCCATGGACGCCATTCCTGTTGCCATCCCCCTGCGCGATGGGGTGATGCAGCAGGGATTGCTGTGGTGCCCCAGCGGGCCAGGGCCGTGGCCCGCCTTACTGATGCGCCAGCCCTATGGCTGCCGCATCGCCTCCACCGTGGTGTATGCCCATCCGGCCTGGTATGCCCAACAGGGCTATCTGGTGTTGGTGGTGGATGTGCGCGGCCGGGGTGGCTCGGGCGGCCACTTCCAGGGCTTCAGCCAGGAGGCCTGCGATGGCGACGACACGCTCACCTGGCTGCGCAACGACCATCGCTGCAACGGCCGGGTGGGCAGCTACGGCTTCAGCTACCAGGGCCTCACCCAACTGCTGGGTCATGAGGATGCCGTTGCTGCCGATGCCATGGCGCCGGCCATGTGCGGTCTTGATGAGCGCCAGCACTGGGCCAGCGAGGGGGGCGCCCACTGGTGGGCACTGGGCTTGGCCTGGGGGCTGCAACTGGCCGCTGAAAGCTGCCGCCGCCAGGGTGCGGAAGCCGCCTGGCGGGCCATTCGCAGCAGCCTGCAGAACGGCAGCTTCCTGCAGAACGGGCTCGAGCTGCTGAGCACGCACGATCCCAGCAACCCCGTGCTGAGCTGGCTGCAGCGCGATGCCACCGCCAGCGACGGCTGGATCCGGCATCAACCCAGCCAGCAGCGGCTGCAGCGGCCCATGCTGTTGGTGCAGGGCTGGAGCGATCCCTACCTCAGTGGAGGTCTGGATCTGTGGCAACAGGCCCGCAGTGCAGGGACCACACCCCAACTGCGCATCGGCCCCTGGAACCATCTGAGCTGGGATCGCCGCGTGGGCAGCCACGACCACGGCAGCGCAGGCTGCGGCCGCGTGGATGAGTGGCAACGGCAGTTTTTTGACCACCACCTGCGCGATCGCAAACCGGCGGCCGCCAGCCCATGCCTCGCCTACGACCTGCTGCTGCAGCAATGGCGCCAGCAGGATCCGCTGGCCCATCAACCCCAGCGCTGGGGCCTGCACAGCCATGGCTTGGCCGCAAGCCGCAGCGATGAGGGCCGCCTGAGCGAGCACAGCGAAGGGGCGGGCACGGTGGTGTGGGTGCACGATCCCTGGCGACCGGTACCCGGGCGGGGCGGCCATCTGGGCCTGGATGCGGGCCTGGTGGAGCGGGCCGATCTCGATGCCCGAGCCGATGTGCTCTGTTTCAGCTCCGCACCGCTGGAACAGCCTCTAGAACTCTGGGGCCGGCCCCAGCTGCGGCTTCAGCTGGCAGCCGACCGCCCCGGCTTTGATCTCTGCGCCAGCCTCTCGGTGCTGCGGCGCGATTCAGCCCAGGTGCTGCAGCTCAGCACCGGCGTGCTGCGCCAACTGGGAGAGCAATGCCGCCAGCTGCAGTGGCGTTGCCTCAACCTGCAACCCCTGCTGGCCAGCCTCAGGCCAGGCGATCGGCTGCGCCTGTCACTGGCCGCCTCAGCCTGGCCGCAGATTGCTGTGAACCCGGGCACTGGCAGCCACGGCCCTGGCGCCAGCGGCATGAACCATGCCGTGATCACGTTGCAGGCCGTACTCGAGGGCAGCAGCTTGGAGATGCAACCCCTCACACCGCCCATGGCAGAAGAGTTCTCAAAAAAAACGGGATAGCCTCCTTGCCATCTTGTGCGCTCCGGTCTGATGGCTCTGGCAACCCTTGATTGGATGGCCCAGGACGCAGAGCGTCTGGCCCAGTGCAATCACGACCATCCCCTGGCGGTGCTTGGCCCCCAGCAACTCGCTGATGGTCAGTGGGTTGTACGCAGCTGGATGCCCGATGCCGAGCAGGTGGTGCTGTTGCACCAAGGCAGCGAGGTGGTGCTGGAGAACCCGCACCATCCTTGGATCTTCGAGGCTGCCCTCAGTGGCGATCCAGGCTGTGGCTATCGCCTGAGGGTGGAACGGGCGGGCATCACCCATGAACAGCACGACCCCTACGCCTTCCGCCATGAGTGGATGGGGGCGATGGATCGCCACCTGTTCGCGGAGGGCAACCATCACCACATCTGGAAGCGGATGGGCGCTCATCCGCTGGTGCAGAACGGCGTGGCCGGCGTGCAGTTCTGCCTCTGGGCCCCCAGCGCCCGCAGTGTTTCGGTGATCGGCGACTGCAACAACTGGGATGGCCGCCACCTGCCGATGCAGCAACGGCTGGGGGGCATCTGGGAACTGTTTGTGCCGGGCCTGGGAACAGGCGCCCACTACAAATACGAAATCCACACCCAGGAGGGCCACTGCTACGAGAAGGCCGATCCCTACGGCTTCCAGCACGAAGTGCGGCCCAAGCAGGCCTCCCTGGTGGCCGATCTCAACCAGTTCGAATGGAGCGACGGCGCCTGGCTGAAAACCCGCGACAGCCGCAACCCACTTGAGCAGCCCGTTTCGGTGTACGAGATGCACATGGGCAGCTGGATGCACGGCAGCTGGGATGAACCCTTCATCGAAGCCGATGGCACCCCCCGCCCGCCGGTGCCGGCTGCCGATCTCAAACCCGGTGCCCGGCTGCTCACCTACCCCGAGCTGGCCGATCGGGTGATTCCCTATGTGAAAGCGCGCGGCTTCACCCACATCGAGCTAATGCCGATGGCGGAGCACCCCTTCGATGGCTCCTGGGGGTATCAGGTCACGGGCTTCTATGCCCCCACCAGCCGCTTTGGCAGCCTCGATGAATTCCGCGCCTTTGTGGATCGCTGCCACGCTGAGGGCATCGGCGTGATTCTGGATTGGGTGCCGGGCCACTTCCCCAAAGATGCCCACGGCCTGGCCTTCTTCGATGGCAGCCATCTGTATGAACACAGCGACCCGCGCATCGGCGAGCACAAGGAATGGGGCACGCTGATCTTCAACTACGACCGCAATGAGGTTCGCAACTTCCTGGTTTCCAACCTGATTTTCTGGTTCGAGGAATTCCACATCGATGGCATCCGCGTTGATGCGGTGGCCTCAATGCTCTATCGCGATTACCTGCGCCCCGATGGCGAGTGGATCGCCAATGAGCACGGCGGCCGCGAGAACCTGGAGGCGGTTCGCTTCCTGCAGCAGGCCAACTCGGTGCTGTTCCACTACTTCCCCGGCGCCCTCTCGATCGCTGAGGAATCCACCACCTGGCCCCTGGTGACCATGCCCACATCCATGGGGGGCTTGGGCTTCAACCTGAAGTGGAACATGGGCTGGATGCACGACATGCTCGATTATTTCGAGTTGGATCACTGGTTCCGCCAGTTCCACCAGAACAACATCACCTTCTCGATCTGGTATCACCACACCGAGAACTTCATGCTGGCCCTCAGCCACGATGAAGTGGTGCACGGCAAGAGCCATCTGCTGCACAAGATGCCGGGCAGCGATGAGCTCAAGTTCGCCAATGTGCGGGCGCTGCTGGCCTACATGTGGACCCACCCCGGCAAGAAA
>JAYKIT010000101.1:0-3628 GCA_035285765.1 Synechococcus sp.
CGCCAGAGCCCCAGCTTGAGGCTGAGGATGCCGGCGGCACGCATGCCGATCGCCACCGCTTCGCCATGCAGGAACTGGCTGTAGCCCGTGAGTGTTTCCACCACATGGCCAAGGGTGTGGCCGTAGTTGAGGATTGCCCGCAAATTTCCTTCCCGTTCATCGTTGGCCACGATGCGCGCCTTGGCGGCGGCGGAGCGCTTGAGGATCTGCTGCAGCAACGGCGCTCCAATCCCTTCAAGCGCATCGAGCCGGGGGCAGGCTTCGAGGGCTTCAAACAGCAGCGGGTCGCAGATCACGCCGTACTTGATCACCTCCGCCAGGCCGGCGCGCACCTCGCGCACCGGCAAGGTGGCCAGGGTGGTGGGATCAATCAGCACCATGCGGGGCTGGTGAAAGGCGCCGATCAGGTTCTTGCCGCCGGGATGATTCACGCCGGTTTTGCCCCCGATCGCGGCATCCACCATGGCCAGCACGGTGGTGGGCAGCTGCACCACATCGATGCCCCGCAGCCAGGTGGCGGCGGCAAATCCGGTCATGTCGCCCACCACGCCACCACCGAGGGCCACCATCAAGGAGCCGCGCTCCAGCTGTATCGCATAGGCCGCATCGTGGATCAGGGCCACGGTGGCGGGGGTTTTCTGGTCTTCGCCGGCTTCGATCACCAGCAGTTCGCTGGTGAAGCCCGCCTGTTGCAGTGATTGGCTCACCGTGCGGGCGTAGTGCTCAGCCACCACGGGATTGCTCACCACCAGCACCTTGGTGCCCGCTTTGCTGCCCAACTGCTGCAGTCGTTCGCCCAGGCTGGCCAGGGCCCCTGCACCTATATGAATGTTGTACGGGCGAGCCAGTTCCACCGGAACCGTGGTGATCGGGGCGCCGGTGTCCATGGAGAAGCGTGGCCGTGGGCTTCTGAATGTATGGCCTGTGTCGCTCACAATGCGGCATCCGCCGGATTCAGCCTGTGCGACGCCCCCTCCTGCAGCCCTGGCTGTTTGTGGCCCCGGCCCTGGTGCTGATCAGCATCACGGTGCTGCTGCCTGCAGCGATGGCCCTGCTGATGAGCTTCACCCGCTCCGGCCTTGATGTGAGCCAGCCATTGGAGTTCATCGGTTTGGCCAACCTGCGGCGGCTGGCGGCCGATCCGATGTTTCTGCGGGTGCTGGGCACCACGGCGCTGTACCTGGTGGGGGTGGTGCCACCGATTGTGCTGGGGTCGCTCAGCCTGGCGGTGCTGGTGAACCGGGCTCTGCCAGGCATGCACTGGTTTCGTGGCGCCTTCTACACCCCGGTGTTGGTGTCGATCGTGGTGGCGGCCATCGCCTTTCGCTGGCTCTATGCCGAGAACGGCTTGATCAATGGCTGGGCTGCTGCCCTGTTTGGGCAAGGCTTTGAGCCCATTGGCTTTCTCACCGATCCGCTGCTGGCCCTGCCTGCGGTGATGCTTGTGACCCTCTGGAAAGGCCTGGGGTATTACATGGTGATTTTCCTGGCGGGGCTGCAGGGCATTCCCAAAGATCTCTATGAGGCAGCGGAACTGGATGGTTGCCGCGGCTGGCGCCAGCACCTCGATATCACCCTGCCGCTGCTGCGCCCCTATGTGGCCCTGGTGGCGGTGATCTCGGCGATTGCGGCCACCAAGGTGTTTGAAGAGGTGTTTCTGATGACCCAGGGGGGGCCTGCCGATTCCACCCGCACGGTTGTGTATTATGTGTACGATCTGGCCTTTCAGGAGCTGGAGATCAGCTATGCCTGCAGCGCTGGATTGGCTTTGTTTCTGGTGGTTCTCGTGCTCGGATTGCTGCAGCAGGGGCTGAAGGCCGGCGGAACTAGGCTGCAGGATTGAGCCTTACGCGCAGGTGAATCGAGCGGGGATCGTGGGCAGCGGTCAGCTGGCGGGCATGTTGGCTGAGGAGGCCAAGGCCATGGGCTTGCCGCTGCAGTTGCAGGCCGCATCGGTCAACGACCCCGCCGTGGCTCTCGCTGCTGGCGCCGTGATCGGTGCTTCGAATACCGCTTCGGCCACCGAGGAGTTGGCGGGGCGCTGCGATGCGATCGGCTTTGAAAACGAGTGGGTGGATCTCAAGGCGATTGCCGGCCTTGAGCAGCAGGGCACCCGATTTCACCCCTCGGCGGCGGTGCTGCGTGAGCTGGTGAACAAGCGCCGCCAGCGGCTGATCCTGGAAAAGCTCAATCTGCCCTGCCCCCGCTGGTGTGACCTGGCCGAGGTGGTGAGTGCCGGTGGCAAGATGCCGGCCCATCTGGCCCTGCCGGTGATGGCCAAGGCCACCAGTGGTGGGTACGACGGCAAGGGCACCGAACGGGTGCTCAACCGCGCTTCCCTCGAAGCGCTGCTGATGCGGGTGGATCCGCGCCAGTGGATCCTTGAGGAGCTGGTGCCCTTTGAGAAGGAACTGGCCCTGGTGGTGGCCCGTGATGCGGTTGGCGCCGTTGAGCTGTTTCCGTTGGTGGAAACCCATCAGCAGCAGCAGGTGTGCGATTGGGTGCTGGCTCCAGCGGCGGTGAGCCATGCGGTGGAGGCACGGGCCCGCTCGATTGCGGTGTCGCTGGTGACGGCTCTCGATTACGTGGGGGTGCTGGCGATTGAACTGTTTCTGGCCCCCAATGGCCTGCTGATCAATGAGCTGGCGCCGCGCACCCACAACTCTGGCCACTACAGCATTGAGGCCTGCCGCACGAGCCAGTTCCGCCAGCAGCTGAATCTCCTCAGTGGCCAGCCGCTGCAGAGTGCCAGCCTCAAGGTGCCGGGTGCCTTCATGGTGAATCTGCTGGGGTTTGAAACCGCCAGCACCGCCTACAGCGAGCGGCGCCAGCAGCTGGAACGCCTGCCAGGGGCTCACCTGCACTGGTACGGCAAAGAGGAGTCACGCCCTGGGCGCAAGCTGGGCCATGTCACTTTCCTGCTGCAGTCGCAGGATGCGGGGCTACGGCGGCGTGAGGCGATGGAGTGCCTCGAAGCGGTGCGGCAGCACTGGCCCGCCAGCGGGGTGTGCACTTAAATTCAGCTCGGACTGCTGTGTTGGTGCTTGCCCTACCCAGTGTTCTGATCTGACTCCCTTTTCGACTTGGGGGAGATGTCGCGACAGCAACGTAGACCAGCCTTGTTGCTGGAAACGAAGCTCCGCTTTTCTCCCCCTTCTGGTTCTTCCAGGTCGAGCCAGGGGGCAATCACGGCACGGCGGTCCACCCTATTGATTGTTGAATTGATTGTTGGTTGTCCTCAAACCATCAACTGTGAAATCTGTGCTGGCGAGGTGTTGGACATTGCCCTCATTTCCATGTTCATTCAGTAGCCCGCAACCATCGTTTGATCTGAAGTTTGCTGTGGCGCACCCATGGCCCTTAGGACACAAGCTGCTTCAAGCGTTGCTCGAGCGACTCACGGCTGAGGTCCGTGACCACAAACACCTCCTGAACGCTGCTGCCGCGGCGGGCCATCAGCTTGAAGCCGCCGCTGATCGGCGTTGAAATCCGTAGCTTCAAACCCTCACAGCGGCCCTTCACCCTGCGAATCACCGCTGGTGTCACGGTGCTGATGGCTGGATCACCCGCCAGCCGCCGCAACTGGGGAATCAAGTCCTCCAGGTAGGTGCTGTGGGTAACCACCACC
>JAYKIT010000102.1:0-7779 GCA_035285765.1 Synechococcus sp.
GCCCGCAGCGAAGCGCCGCCGCTGTGGATCACAGCGAAGCCGATCAGCAGGGCCAGCATCACCAGGCTGCTGTGGTGCTGGGGGGCAACGCTCATGGCAACGGAATTCATCGGGTTGATTTTCGCCATTGGCTGGCGCCTTTAGAGTTTTGCTCCGCCTTGCAGTTGGGCCGCGCAGTATGGCGGACCTCCCCTTCACCCTTGATCAGCTGCGCATCCTGCGGGCCATTGCCAGCGAGGGCAGTTTTAAAAAGGCGGCTGACAGCCTCTATGTCACCCAGCCGGCGGTGAGTCTGCAGATCCAGAACCTGGAGAAGCAGCTGGATGTGTCGCTGTTTGATCGCGGTGGCCGTAAGGCCCAGCTCACCGAGGCCGGCCACCTGTTGCTGAGTTATTCCGAGCGGATCCTCAGCCAGTGCCAGGAGGCCTGCCGCGCCCTCGATGATCTGCACAACCTCAAGGGCGGTTCGCTGGTGGTGGGGGCCAGCCAAACCACGGGCACTTATTTGATGCCCCGCATGATCGGTTTGTTTCGCCAGAAGTACCCCGATGTGTCGGTGCAGCTGCAGGTGCACAGCACTCGGCGCACCGGTTGGAGTGTGGCCAATGGCCAGATCGATCTGGCGATCATCGGCGGTGAGCTGCCGCCCGAGCTGATGGAGCAGTTGCAGGTGGTGCCCTACGCCAGCGAGGAGCTGGCTTTGGTGTTGCCTGTGAAGCATCCGATGGCGCGGCTGCAGGAGCTGCAGAAAGATGACCTCTACCGGCTCTCGTTCATCTGCCTTGATGCCCAATCCACCACCCGCAAGGTGGTGGACCAGCTGCTGGCCCGTGGCGGCCTCGATCTGCAGCGGCTGCGCATTGAGATGGAGCTCAATTCCCTGGAGGCCATCAAGAACGCCGTGCAGAGTGGCCTTGGCGCAGCGTTTTTGCCAGTGGTATCAATTGAGCGGGAACTGGCCAGCGGCACGTTGCACCGGGTGGTGCTGGCTGATCTGAGCGTGCGGCGCCAGCTGCGCTTGATCACGCATCCAGCGCGCTATTGCTCCCGGGCCGCAGGAGCCTTCCGCCGTGAAATTCTGCCGGTGTTTGCCAGCCCCGATAGCCCCCTGCGGCGCGCACCGGCTGCGCCACCCATCCAGGCCGAGCCTGAAGCCGCCCCCGCGGTGGCTGAGCCTGAGGCCTGAGCCCTCCAGCCTTTGCCGCTGCTCCGCTGACTTGTGGCAGCGGTTTAGAACTGATCCGCTTCCGGAGTGATCCCCACCGCGTCATCAGCGGCACCAGCTGGACCGCGGGTTTGGAATTTGTTCTCGGCCACATCGGTTTGATACACGCAGCGCACGATGGGCTTATCGCGAATCGAGCCGATGTAGGCAAAGGTGTTCATGCGCTGTTTGCACTCGCGCATCTGCTCGGAGGTCACCGCCCCGGCCTTCTGCAGCACCGACCAGTTTTCGCGGCGAATCACACAGCCAGGTTGCAGTTTCGGTTGGGTCACGAAGCTGGTGGAGGGGTTCATCGTGGTGTACATCTCCACATCCATCACAAAGGCGCTGGCGCCCCACTGCTTGCAGAACTCAGGGTCCGGCACAGCCTTATCCAGCTGCTCTGAGCTGGCGATGTTGCCCTGATCGCCGGAGATGTTGCTGGTGAGCGAGGTGCCGATGCCCACTCCAAGGATCAGTACACCGGCCAGCACCGCAATCGTGGCGGTGTTGAAATTCAGGCCATTGGGGCCGCTGGGCCCGGGCGGACGCCCCCCCTGGCGGGGCATGGGGCGGCGTTCAGGCCGTTCGCGCCCGTAGCGCTCCTCGCCGTAGCCGCGCTCCTCGTAGTCGTAGCGGCGGGGGGGCATCAGAGCGTTTCAGGTGTGCGGGGTAACCCCATGGAGTAATTCAGCACCCGGGCGCCGAGGTTGTAGCGCAGCTCACCGGCCTGCAGCATCTGGCGCATCAGCCCCTCCAGGGCGGTGCCAATGCGGTTGAGGTTGTAATCGTTCAAGGCGGTGCCGGAGGCGGCATTCACCAGCTCGCGGAAGCGCTGCTGCACCTTGCTCACTGAGGCGTCGTCCCATTCGAACTCGTTATCGGGATCGAGATCGAGGGTGAGCTGGTTGCTGGAAGCTGTGAGGCTGCCGTTCTCCTCAACGGTGGCAGCGAAGATCCGCACGTGGCGGGTGGTGCTCTTTAGCGGCGTATCAGACACCAGGTCCAGACGGCGGGCTCGGTTACAACTCTATGGTGAGCCCTCTGTCGTAGGGCGCAGCAGCGATGCGGGTGGCGATTGCGGGGGCCGGGCTGGCGGGTCTGTCCTGTGCCAAATACCTGAGTGATGCAGGCCATACCCCCGTGGTGGTGGAAGCCCGCAACGTGCTCGGCGGCAAGGTGGCGGCCTGGCAAGACGAAGACGGCGACTGGTATGAGACCGGCCTGCACATCTTCTTCGGGGCCTACCCGAACATGCTGCAGCTGTTCAAGGAACTGAACATCGAGGAGCGGCTCCAGTGGAAGAGCCACTCGATGATCTTCAACCAAAAAGACGTGCCGGGCACCTACAGCCGGTTCGACTTCCCCGATCTGCCGGCCCCGATCAATGGCGTGGCGGCGATCCTGGGCAACAACGACATGCTCACCTGGCCCGAGAAGATCAGCTTCGGTTTGGGCCTGGTGCCGGCGATGCTGCGGGGCCAGGCGTACGTGGAGGAGTGCGACAAGTACTCCTGGACCGAGTGGCTGCGCCTGCACAACATCCCTGAGCGGGTGAACGATGAGGTGTTCATCGCCATGAGCAAGGCGCTCAATTTCATCGACCCCGACGAGATTTCCAGCACGGTGGTGCTCACCGCCTTGAACCGCTTCCTGCAGGAGAAGAACGGCTCGAAGATGGCCTTCCTCGATGGCAACCCCCCGGAGCGGCTCTGCCAGCCGATCGTGGAGCACATCGAAGCCCGCGGCGGTGAGGTGCATCTCGAGGCCCCCCTCCGCGAGATCGAGCTCAATGGCGATGGTTCGGTGGCGGGCTTCCGAATTGGCGGAGTGAACGGCAAGGAGGGCTACACGCTCACGGCGGATGCCTATGTGAGCGCCCTGCCGGTGGATCCCTTCAAGCTGCTGCTGCCTGAGCCCTGGCAGCAGATGCCCTTCTTCAGCAAGCTCGATGGCCTGCGCGGGGTGCCGGTGATCAACATCCACCTCTGGTTTGATCGCAAGCTCACCGAGATCGACCACCTGCTGTTCAGCCGCTCGCCGCTGCTCAGCGTGTATGCCGACATGAGCAACACCTGCCGCGAGTACGAAGATCCCGAGCGCTCCATGCTCGAACTGGTGTTCGCTCCGGCCAAGGATTGGATCGGTCGCCCTGATGAGGAGATCGTGGCCGCCACGCTGAAGGAGCTGGAGCGGTTGTTCCCGCAGCATTTCGGTGGGGAGAACCCTGCGGTGCTGCGCAAGAGCAAGGTGGTGAAAACCCCGCTGTCGGTTTACAAAACCGTGCCCAACTGCCAGCCGTTGCGCCCCACCCAGACAACCCCCATCCCCAACTTCTTCATGGCGGGTGATTACACGCTGCAGCGCTACCTCGCCTCGATGGAGGGTGCGGTGCTCAGCGGTAAGCTCTGCGCTGAAGCGGTGGCGGCCTGAACATGGTGGTGAGCCCAGCCGCTCCGGTGATGTCAATGGTTCCCGATCTCGAGCAGGCCTATGAGGACTGCCGGGTTGAAACCGAGCGCTGGGCCAAAACCTTCTACCTCGGCACCCTGTTGATGCCGCCGGCGAAGCGGCGGGCCATCTGGGCCATTTATGTGTGGTGCCGCCGCACCGATGAGCTGATGGACAGCCCGGAAGCCCAGGCGCTGCCAGACGCCCAGCTGCGTGAGCGGCTCGATCATTGGGAGGCCCGCACCCGCGAGCTGTTTGCTGGTCAGGTGCGTGATGGCCTCGACCGCGTGATGGCCGATGTGATCGAGCGCTACCCCCAGCCGCTGGAGCCCTACATCGAGATGATCGAGGGCCAGCGTATGGATCTGGCCAAGAACCGCTACGCCGATTTTGCCGAGCTGCATCAGTACTGCTTCCGCGTGGCGGGCACCGTGGGCCTGATGACCCAGGAGGTGATGGGTGTGGATGAGGCCTACACCACAGCGCCCTGGAGTGAACGGCCCGATACCAGCGAAGCGGCGGTGGCCCTGGGCATTGCCAACCAGCTCACCAACATCCTGCGCGATGTGGGCGAAGACCGCGGCCGCGGCCGCATCTACCTGCCCCAGGAGGATCTGCAGCGCTTCAATTACTCCGAAGCCGAGTTGATGGCCGGCACCCTCAACGACAACTGGCGCGCCTTGATGCGCTTCCAGCTGGAGCGGGCGCGGGAGTGGTTTGCACGCTCAGAAGCCGGTGTGCGCTGGCTCGCCCCGGATGCCCGCTGGCCGGTGTGGACGTCCCTGCGCCTCTATCGCGGCATCCTCGATGCGATCGAGCGGTTGGATTACGACGTGTTCAACCACCGCGCCTATGTGCCGCGGTTGGGCAAGCTGCTGGATCTGCCGGTGTCGTACCTGATGGCCCAGGCGCGCTAGGCCGCCAGCCAGCGTTCCAGTACGGGATTCACCAGCTCGGGCCGCTCATCGTGGGGGCAGTGGCCCACGCCGGGGAGCACCTTGAGCTCCTCGATGCAGCCGAAGCATTCGGCCCAGCGCTGGGCTTCGCCCACCGGCTCCCAGGGGTCATCGGCGCCCCAGAGCAGCCGTACGGGCAGCTGAAGCTCGCTGAGCAGCTGCGGGGCGATGTGATCGCTGAACAGGTTCACAAAGCCGCGGAAGGCCTCCACGGCGCCTGCAGAGCGGCTGGGGCGCACCAGCAGCTCCACCAGCTCCTGATCGATATTGGCGCCGCTGGGATAGGCCGTGCGCAGCACCTGGCGCACGAATAGGGGGCGGGCCACGCTCGTGAACAGGGGAATCAGCAGGGCCCTTTGGCGGACCAGTTGCTTCACCAGCGGCCGGCTGAAGCGCTCCAGCAGGGGCAGTTTGTGCGCGTTCTTGTCATCGAGCTGGCGCTGGGCGCAGTTCAGCAGCACCACCTGGCGGGGCGGGGTGCCGCGCTGCGTCAGCAGCTGGGCCGCCCGCAGCACCACCAAACCGCCGATGGAGTTGCCCACCAGCTGCACGGGTCCAGCATCCAGGGGAGCGACCACTTGCGCCACAAAATCGGCCAGTTGCTGGCCCCAGAGATCAAAGCCATAGCGAACGGAGTCCGCTGCCATCGGCTCGCCGTTGAGGTTGGACCTCGGTTTGCTGCTGTCGCCAAACCCGAGCAGATCGATGGCCCAGCAGCTGCTCACGCGGCTGAGCGGTTCGAGATTGAAGCGCCAGTGGCCGCTGGAGGCGCCAAAGCCATGCACAAAAACCACCGGCCCAGCCCCAGAGGGGCCAGACCGGTGGCGATAGCCGATGCGGTAACCAGCCTCCCCCCAGATCCAGTGCTGCAGGGGAGGCAGGGCCATGGCGGCTAATTTCAGACCGAAGCCTTCTGGTTGGCCAGCAGTTCCTTCAGCTTGGAGAGCTCACCAGCCCAGCGGGGATCGGGAGCCTCGGCGGCGGGAGCATCGCTGTGCACCACCTTGTCCACGCTCTTGCGGGCGGGGGTGGGGCCGAGGCCGGAACCCTGGTTGCGACGATCGCCACCGCGATCATTGCCGCGGGATTCGCGCCGCTCCGACACTTCCACGCGCAGCTTGCTGCCGCCGTACTCGCGGCCGTTGAACTGTTCGATCACCGCGTCGCTGAGCTTGGGCTCATCGAGGTTCACGAAGCCGAAGCCGCGGCAGGCACCGGTTTCGCGGTCCATCACGGCCTTGAAGCGCACGCCTGCGCCCACGGCGGCGAAGAGGCCTTCCAGCTCCTTCTGATCAAAAGACTGGGGCAGGTTGCCGACGTAGAGACGCGTGCTCATAAGAACTCAAAAATGAGTGGAAAGATTGGGGGAGGCTTTGTCTGTTGGTGCGCTGAAAACTCGCATCACTAGTAGGCCGGTAAAAAGTTAATCACGGCACAGGGCTTCAGCGGCGGCTAAATCGTGAGCCCGGCCAAAGGCACGCTCCAGCATTAAGCGCTCCAGCAGTTGTCCCAGGGCCCGGCCTGGCGGTAACCCCAGGGCCTGTTGCAGGGTGCGTCCATCCAGTGGTGGCCTGGGATGGAACAGGGGATCGCTTGGATCGCGCCAGCGCCTGAGCCAGCCCCTGGTGGCCTCCGGCCGCAGCAGCATCAGGGCGGCCATGTCGTCTTCCAACTCGCGACAAAGCTGCAGCCAGGTTGCTTCGTTCAGCGGTTCTGCCTGCTCTAGCACCTCGGCCCAGTGGCGCAGGCGAGCGCAGCGCTGCTGCAAGCGCTTGCTGGAGTGCAACTGGTGCAGGCCGTTGGCACTCAGCAGCCGGCTCAGCCGCGCCAGTGGCACGGCATGGCTGGCTTCAGCGGCGCTGAGGGCGCTGGCCTCCAGCGGCGTTTCATGGCCCGCCAGCGGCTCCAGCCACGGTGTGAGCAGGCCCAGGTCAACGGCCTGCTGAAGCCCCTGCTCACCAGCGGGGCAGGCCGCCAACTTCTCGAGTTCCGCCAGCACCCGCTCCGGGGCCACCTGGGGGAGTTGATGGTGATGTTGCGCGATCAGTTCAGCGGTGGCGGGCTGCAGTTGAAAGCGCAGTTCGGCCGCCAGCCGTGGGCCCCGCAGCAGCCGCAGGGGATCGGCCAGCAGATTGGCCTCACTCACCGCCCGCAGCAGGCCCTGCTGCAGATCCTGCAGGCCAGCGCAGGGATCCTGCAGGGGTTGATCTGCGGCCAGCGGCAGGGCCATGGCATTGATGCCGTAATCGCGCCGTTGCAGATCGCAGATCAGATCGGGCCCCTCGCGGGCGGCCAGATCAAAGCTCCAGGGGCCCAGCACCAGGCGGGCCATGTCGCGTTCGGCATCGAGCACCACGGCGGTGCCGCGGCGGCGTTTGGCCAGCTGACGCGCCAGTGGGATGGCCCCCTGGGGAACCACCAGATCGAGATCGGGATGGCTGCCGAGGCGATCGAGCAGGGCATCGCGCACGGCGCCGCCCACCAGCACCGTGCCAGTGGGCAGGTCGCCGGGCTGCAGCGGCCATTGGCCCATGGCCAGCCGCTGTCGCACCAGCGCCGCTGCGGCCAGAGGATGGGTGGGAATGGAGGCGCTTTGGCTCATGGCGCCATCCTGGTGGCGGCACAATTCAGCCAAGGGGGTGAACAGCGCGCATGTGCATCTGTGTGGATTGCCATTGGCTCAACCGCTGCAAGGCTTACCACCGCGTTGAAACCCAGCACGGGGAACCCCATCTGAACGCCGCACCCGATTTCGACCCTGAGCAGCCACGCATTCATGTGAGCCTGCGTCCTGTGCAGCAGAGCTGGGGCGTGGAATGGGATGTGCAGGCCTGCGGCAGCTTCCAGGCTGATCCGGGCCATTGGCAGCGCCTGCGTCCCGATGCTCCGGTGCCCTCATGAGCTGCGCTCTGGCGTTGCACAGCTGCAGCGAGAGTTTGGGCTTGGCTCTGCTGGAGCCCGCTGGCATCCGCTCGAGCCAGCAGCTGTTGGGGCGTGAACTGGCCAAGGGGTTGCTGCCGGCGCTGGAGGCGCTGCTGCCCGCAGAGCGCTGGCCGCAGTTGCAGTGGCTGGCGGTGGCCACCGGCCCCGGTGGCTTCACCGGCACCCGCCTCACGGTGGTGTTGGCCCGCACCCTGGCGCAGCAGCTGGCGATTCCGCTGTGGGGCT
>JAYKIT010000103.1:0-5186 GCA_035285765.1 Synechococcus sp.
TGGCGAAAATCAACCCGATGAATTCCGTTGCCATGAGCGTTGCCCCCCAGCACCACAGCAGCCTGGTGATGCTGGCCCTGCTGATCGGCTTCGCTGTGATCCACAGCGGCGGCGCTTCGCTGCGGGCCTGGGGAGTGGAGCGCATCGGCGAGCGGGCCTGGCGGCTGTTGTTTGCCGCCGTGAGCATCCCTTCCGCGGTACTCGTGATCGGCTATTTCCTGGCCCACCGCTACGACGGACTGCGGCTCTGGAACCTGCAGGACCAGCCCTGGATCGTGCCGCTGGTGTGGATCGGCACCGCCATCAGCTTTCTCTTTCTCTACCCGGCCACCTACAACCTGCTGGAAATTCCAGCGGTGCTCAAACCCCAGGTGCGGCTGTACGCCACTGGGATCATCCGGATCAGCCGCCATCCCCAGGCCGTGGGGCAGATCCTCTGGTGCTGCACCCACCTGCTCTGGATCGGCAGCAGCTTCATGGTGGTCACCTGCCTCGGGCTGATCGGCCATCACTTATTTGCGGTGTGGAACGGCGACCGGCGCCTGCACAACCGTTTCGGCCAGGCGTTTGAGGAGCTACGAGCCACCACCTCGGTGATCCCATTCCGCGCGGTGCTCGATGGCCGCCAGCAGCTGCAGTGGCAGGAATTCCTGCGGCCAGCCCAGTTGGGCATTGCGATTGCCGTTGGTGTGTTCTGGTGGGCCCACCGCTGGATCGGCAGCGCTGCGGTGGCCTTCAGCCGATCTGGAATCGCCCATTGGCTGGATGGCAGCAGCTGGCCTCTGGGCTGACGCTTCCTACACTCTCGGGATCGCAGAAATCCCCATGCCTTCAGCGGCCGAGGTTGCCTGGCTCATCCCCCTGCTGCCACTGGCCGGCGCAGCCCTGGTGGGGTTAGGCCTGATCAGCTTCAACCGCACGGTGAACCGGCTGCGCACGCCGGTGGCCCTGCTGCTGATCAGCTGCGTTGGCGGCTCGGCCGCATTGAGTTATGCAGCCCTTTGGGAGCAACTGCAGGGGGCAGGCGCCTACACCTCGCTGTTCAACTGGGCCAGCGCCGGCACGTTCAACCTGGAAATGGGGTTCCAGGTGGACCCCCTGGGCTCGGTGATGCTGGCCCTGGTGACCACCATTGCCGTGCTGGTGATGGTGTATTCCCATGGCTATATGGCCCACGACAAGGGCTATGTGCGCTTTTTCACCTATCTGGCCCTGTTCAGCAGCTCGATGCTGGGGCTGGTGATCAGCCCGAACCTGCTCGAGATCTACGTGTTTTGGGAGCTGGTGGGCATGTGCTCCTACCTGCTGGTGGGCTTCTGGTACGACCGCGATGGCGCCGCCCATGCCGCTCAGAAAGCCTTTGTGGTGAACCGGGTGGGGGATTTCGGCCTGTTGCTGGGCATCCTCGGCCTGTTCTGGGCCACCGGCACCTTTGATTTTGAGGGCATTGCCACTGGGCTGAGCGCCGCCATGGCCAATGGCCAGGTGGCCGGTTGGGCCGCTGTGGCCCTTTGCCTCTTTGTGTTCATGGGACCGATGGCGAAATCCGCCCAGTTCCCGCTGCACGTGTGGCTACCCGATGCCATGGAGGGCCCCACACCGATTTCGGCCTTAATCCACGCCGCCACGATGGTGGCCGCCGGCGTGTTCCTGGTGGCCCGGCTGGAGCCGCTTTACAACCTCTTCCCCCAGGTGCTCACGGTGATTGCGGTGGTCGGCACGATCACCTGCTTCCTGGGGGCCTCCATCGCCCTCACCCAGATGGATCTCAAGAAGGGGCTGGCTTACAGCACCGTGTCGCAGCTGGGTTACATGATGCTGGCCATGGGCTGCGGTGCACCGGTGGCCGGCATGTTCCATCTGGTGACCCATGCCTTCTTCAAGGCAATGCTGTTCCTCGGTTCAGGCTCGGTGATCCACGCCATGGAAGATGTGGTGGGTCACGAGCCTGTTCTGGCTCAGGACATGCGCCTGATGGGCGGCCTGCGCAAGCACATGCCGATCACCGCCATCACCTTCTTCATCGGCTGCGTGGCCATCAGCGGCATCCCGCCTCTTGCTGGTTTCTGGAGCAAGGACGAAATCCTGGGCCAAGCCTTCGGCAGCTTCCCTCTGCTGTGGGCGGTGGGCTTCTTCACCGCCGGCATGACCGCCTTCTACATGTTCCGGCTGTATTTCCTCACCTTTGAGGGCACGTTCCGGGGCACCGATACCGCGCTGCAGCAGCAACTGCTGGCCGCTGCCGGCAAGTCACCCGCTGATGAGGAGCACGGCCATCACCACGCCAGCACGCCCCATGAATCGGCCTGGCCCATGACCCTGCCCCTGGTGGTGCTGGCGGTGCCATCGGTGCTGATCGGCCTGCTGGGAACCCCCTGGCACAGCCGCTTTGCTGGCCTGCTGAACCCCGAGGAAGCCGCCGAGATGGCCGCCCACTTCAGCTGGGGGGAGTTTCTTCCCTTGGCTGGCGCTTCCGTGGCGATCTCCATTGCTGGCATCAGCGTGGCCGTGCTGGCCTACGCCCTGCACAAGTTGGATCTGGCCACCGCTGTGGCTGGGCGCTTCCCGGCCATCAATGCCTTCCTGGCCAACAAGTGGTATCTCGATGCCATCAACGAGAAAGTTTTCGTGCAGGGCAGCCGCAAGCTGGCCCGTCAGGTGCTGCAGGTGGATTCCAAGGTGGTCGATGGCGTGGTGAACCTCACCGGCCTTATGACCCTGGGAAGCGGCGAAGGCCTCAAATACTTCGAAACCGGCCGGGTGCAGTTCTATGCCCTGATCGTGTTTGGCGGGGTGATCGGCCTGGTGGTGATCTTCGGCGTGTTGGGCTGATCCAGGCGCTGGCGCCAGCCCTTATGTGTTTCAAAGCAGATTTAGGCCAGCCAGGGCAGGGGTGAATTTCTACACTCGTGCCCAGATGCCGCCAAGGATCTGGAATCCTTCCCCTGGCTGACGACGGCCATCCTGCTGCCGATCGCCGCCTCACTGCTCATCCCGGTGATCCCTGATGCGGGGAACGGCAAAACCGTGCGCTGGTACGCGCTGGGTGTCTCGCTGATCACCTTCCTGATCACGGTGGGCGCCTATGTGAACGGTTACGACCCCAATGAACCTGGGCTGCAGCTGAGCCAGAGCATCCCCTGGCTACCGGATCTGGGGCTGGGCTGGTCGGTGGGGGCGGATGGCCTCTCGATGCCACTGATCCTGCTCACCAGCTTCATCACCACCCTGGCCTGCCTGGCGGCCTGGCCGGTGAGCTTCAAACCAAAGCTCTTTTATTTCCTGCTGCTGGCCATGGATGGCGGCCAGATCGCGGTGTTTGCCGTGCAGGACATGCTGCTCTTCTTCCTGGCCTGGGAGCTGGAGCTGATCCCGGTGTATCTGCTGCTGGCGATCTGGGGCGGCAAAAAGCGGCAGTACGCCGCCACCAAATTCATCCTCTACACCGCCGGCAGCTCACTGTTCATCCTGCTGGTGGCCCTGGGCATGGCCTTTTACGGCGGCGGCCCGATCAGCTTTGAGTACAGCGCCCTGGCCGCCAAGCATCTGGGCGAAGGCTTCCAGGTGCTCTGTTACGCGGGCCTGTTGATCGCCTTTGGCGTGAAGCTGCCCATCGTTCCTCTGCACACCTGGCTGCCCGATGCCCACGGTGAGGCCACGGCGCCGGTGCACATGCTGCTGGCGGGGATCCTGCTGAAGATGGGCGGTTACGCCCTGTTCCGCTTCAACGCGTCGATGTTCCCCGACGCCCACGTGCAGTTCGCGCCCCTGCTGGTGGTGCTGGGGGTGGTGAACATCATCTATGCGGCGCTCACCTCCTTCGCCCAGCGCAACCTCAAACGCAAGATCGCCTACAGCTCGATCAGCCACATGGGCTTCGTGCTCATCGGCATCGGCAGCTTCAGTGCCCTCGGCACCAGCGGCGCCATGCTGCAGATGGTCAGCCACGGCCTGATCGGCGCCAGCCTGTTCTTCCTGGTGGGTGCCACCTACGACCGCACCCACACCCTTCAGCTCGATGAGATGGGCGGCGTCGGCCAGCAGATGCGCAAGATGTTCGCGCTCTGGACCGTCTGCTCCCTGGCGTCGCTGGCCCTGCCGGGGATGAGCGGCTTCGTCAGTGAGCTGATGGTGTTCGTCGGCTTCGCCACCAGCGAGGCCTACAGCCTCAGCTTCCGCATCGTGATCGCGGTGCTGGCGGCGGTGGGCGTGATCCTCACGCCGATCTATCTGCTCTCGATGCTGCGCGAGATCTTCTTCGGCAAGGAGAACGCCGAGCTGGCCTCGCACACTCACCTGGTGGATGCCGAACCGCGCGAGATCTACGTGATCTCGTGCCTGCTGGTGCCGATCGTGGGGATCGGGCTGTATCCCCGGATCATGACCGACACCTACCGCGCCTCGATCGAGACCCTGGTGGCCCGCGAGGAGAGGGCCCTGTCGGCCGTCAGCCAGCCACCCCGCCCGCTGCGTCCGGCCGGATTGCTCGGCGTGCTCCCGCCCCTGCTGCGCGCCCCGGCCCTGGCCTGAGCATCCCGGCCTGTCACGGGTTGCGGCCGCGGCCTGCCCTCTCCCCTAGCCTCCAGAAATAGCCTCAAGAAACTCTCGCCCTTGCCATGCGACAGCTGAACTTTCTGCTGATCTTCAGCTTCGGGCTGGCCACGGTGATGTTCACCCTGGAGAACACCGCCGCCACCACCGTTCGTTTTCTGCCGGGGGTCAGCAGCACCCTGCCCCTGGCGGCCCTGCTGCTCGTCGCCGGTGGCATCGGCGCCACCGCCGCCTGGATCTTCGCCGTCTGGAACGGGGTGGTGAAGAAGGTGGAGACCCTGCAGGAGCAGGGCCAGCGGGAAGCCGATCAGGTGCGGATCCGCGAGCTGGAAAACGATCTGCAGCGCTACCGGGCCACCGTCGATGCACAGCTGGGCCTGCTGCCCGCCGCGGGCCAGACCAGCGCCGAGACAGCGCTCGAAGCCGGCTGACCCCCGCTGGGGTGGCCTCCATCAACCGGGCCTGCACCTGCCGGAAGGACACTCAGGCAGCGCCGGCCGGTCGGGCCCCGCCTCCCTTGCCAGGCTGATCCCGGACAGCACCACCACCCATGGTGGCCACAGCCGGGCGTGCTCGGTACGGTGCGGACGATGAGTCGATCCTTTGCCAGCCCGATCCCTCCGGGCGGTCGCCGT
>JAYKIT010000104.1:0-4486 GCA_035285765.1 Synechococcus sp.
CGGATGGGGTGCTGCTCGATGCCACCGTGGGCGGTGGTGGCCACAGTGCTCTGCTGCTGGATGCCCACCCCGGCTGGCGCCTGATCGGCCTGGATCAAGACCCGGCCGCCCGCAGCGCGGCGCAGCAGCACCTGGAACGGTTTGGTGATCGGGTGCAGCTGGTGGCCACCAACTTTGCTGCCTACACCCCCACTGAACCGGTGCTGGCGGTGCTGGCCGATCTGGGGGTGAGCAGCCACCAGCTGGATGTGGCCGAACGGGGCTTCAGCTTCCGCGCCGATGGCCCCCTCGACATGCGCATGAACACCGAAGCAGGGGGTGAAACAGCTGCAGCCCTGATCGATCGGCTCGAGGAGAACGAGCTGGCCGATCTGCTGTTCCATTACGGCGAGGAGCGCCTCTCGCGCCGCATCGCCCGGCGGCTCAAGGCCGAAGGCCCCTGGGATGACGGCCAGCGTGGCACCGCCGCCCTGGCCTACGCCATCGCCGGTTGCTACCCGCCCAAGCAACGCCATGGCCGCATCCACGCCGCCACCCGCAGCTTCCAGGCCCTGCGCATCGCCGTGAACGATGAACTCGGTGTGCTGGAAACCCTGCTGGAGCAGGCCCCCACCTGGCTGGTGGAGGGGGGCCGGCTGGCGGTGATCAGCTTCCACTCCCTGGAAGACCGGCTGGTGAAAAACCGCTTCAAAGGGGATGAACGGCTGCGGGTGATCAGCCGCAAACCCCTGATTGCCACTGATGAGGAAGCTGAGGCCAACCCCCGCGCCCGCTCCGCCAAATTGCGGGTGGCCGAGCGTCAGCGCAACACCTGAAGCTGCTCAGCGATCCAAGCCACCGCCTGGTCGATCTCCTCAACGGTGGTGGAGCGCCCCAACCCAAAGCGCACGGAAGCAGCCGCCTGCTCCCGGCTGCGCCCCAGGGCGCGCAACACGTGGGAGGGCTCAGCGCTGCTGCTGCTGCAGGCCGAGCCGCCACTCACCGCCAGGCGCCGCCGCAGGGCGCTGTGCAGCCGCGGCCCATCCACCCCAGCAAAACTCACGTTCAGGTTGTGGGCCAGGCGCTGCAGGGCGCTGCCGTTGAGCTGCACCCCGCCGATGGCCTGCAGCCCAGCCCAGAGGCGATCCCGCAAGCCCCCAAGCCGCTGTTGCCGCTCTGGCGCATCGGCCAGGGCCCGCTCGAGCGCCTCCGCCAGCCCCACCACCAAGGGCAGTGGCACGGTGCCGCTGCGCAGGCCCCCCTCCTGGCTGCCGCCGTGCAGCTGGGGGCTCAACGCCACCCCTGGAGCCACCACCAGAGCGCCGATGCCCTTGGGGCCATAGAACTTGTGGCCACTGAGGCTGAGCAGATCAATCCCCAGCCGCAACGGCTCTATGGCGCGATGCCCCACCAGCTGGGCCCCATCCACATGCACGGCGATGCCCCGCGGACCACACAGGGCTGTCACCGCTTCGAGGGGCTGCAGCACGCCGATTTCATTGTTGGCGGCCATCACGCTCACCAGCACGGTGTCGGGCCGCAGGGCGGCCTGCAGCAGAGCTGGATCCAGCAGCCCATCGCCCTGCACCGGCAGCAGTGTGAGCGCAAAGCCCAGCCGCTCGAGGTAGCGGCAGGGATCGAGCACGGCGCGATGTTCCGTCACCACGCTCACGATG
Source organism: Synechococcus sp. (assembly GCA_035285765.1). GTDB lineage: Bacteria > Cyanobacteriota > Cyanobacteriia > PCC-6307 > Cyanobiaceae > RCC307. The sequence goes on from JAYKIT010000104.1 coordinate 1,656, forward strand.
TGGCGCCCGCGGGCCAGGCGGGCCTCGCAGAGGCCTTTGATGGCCAGATTATTGGCCTCGGTGGCACCGCTGGTGAACACCACCGCCTCCGGCGGCACCGCCAACGCCGCCGCCAGCTGGGCGCGGCTGCGCTCCAACTGGGTGGCCGCGGCCAGGCCTGGGCGATGGGAGCGGCTGGAGGGATTGGCAAAGCCCTCACTCCACCAGGGGGCCATCGCCGCCACCACAGCCGGATCACAGGGGGTGGTGGCCTGGTGGTCGAGGTAGATCACGGCAGCGGCCACTGACGCGCGCGGCGGGGCTGGGGTGATCCCATGCTGGCGGGAGTTCGCCAGCCCAGGCCATGGCCCCCCGCACTTGGTTCGCCCTGCAGCCCCTGCTGGCCCTGGCAGCAGCCGCCCCGGTGCTGGCCCAGGGCATGGTGTTTGAAACCAAGCAACAAGACCCCTCCCGCTACCGGCCACCGGGGCTGCAGATCGTGAGCCAGCGCCAGGTGCCCTACGGCGAGGAGGTGATCGGTGTTTACGCGGTGCGAAACGCCGACGACATCGCTGAAGGCAAGCGCTACAAGGTGTGGCAGGAAACCGGCCACGACCTCAAGGTGCGCAACGAAACGGTGCGCTGCGACAGCGAGAGTCCGATGCGGATCACCAGCACCGGCACCCAGCTGCTGATGCAGGAGCTCAATCCCGGCGGCGCCGTGGGTGATCACAACCGCACAGCCCATCTGATCTGGTGGGCGGTATGCCTGCCGGAATTCGCCGGGCGCGACCCCAATACCCTGCGCCAGGAAGCGCTGCAGCGGGGCTATTCGGGCCTGCTGATTGAACGCAGCCATCGCCTTCCTGGGCGCCCTCGATAAAGTCCGCTCAAGCCCCGGCAGCCCCTGCTCCATGGACAGCGCCCCCAGTCATGACCCGGCCCAGGAGCTGCTGAATGCCCCCCCGCGGGTGCTGCTGGTGGATGACGAACCCGGTCTGCGCACCGCGGTTCAGGCCTACTTCGAAGACGAAGGCTTCATCGTGAGCACCGCCAGCGATGGCGAAGAGGGCTGGGAAAAGGCCCAGGCGGAACTTCCCGATGTGGTGCTCAGCGACGTGATGATGCCGCGGGTGGATGGCTTCGGCTTGCTCAAGCGCCTGCGCGATGACGAGCGCTTGGGGGGCACCCCGGTGATCTTCCTCACCGCCAAGGGCATGACCGCCGATCGCATCGCCGGCTTCCGCGCCGGCGTTGACGACTACATCCCCAAACCGTTCGACCCCGATGAGCTGGTGGCCCGGGTGCGCAACGTGGTGCAGCGCCAGGAGCGTCTGCTGCGCGAAGCAGCCCGCTATGCCGACACCGATCTGGGCCAGATGGCCAAGCAGATCGGTGAGATCCGCACGATGCTGCAGGGGGGGGGCGGCCGCGCCGGCGCCCAGAGCGTGGATCACGCCTTCACCCCCCGGGAGGCCAGCGTGCTGCAGCTGGTGGCTGAAGGGTTGATGAACAAGGAGATCGCCCGCCAGCTGGAAACCTCCATCCGCAATGTGGAGAAGTACGTGAGCCGCCTGTTTGCCAAAACGGGCACCTCCAGCCGCACCGAGCTGGTGCGCTACGCGCTCGAGCACGGCCTGGTGCACTAACGCCGATGCAGGGCTGGCGGCCGGCGGCGCTCAACAGCGGCTGGACCTACCAGCACCAGGTGCGCCAAGGCGAGCAGGGGAGCTCACTGCTCGCCTTGCTGAGCAGCCGCTGGAGCCACTCGAGTGCCAGCACCTGGGCCGAGCGCCTGGCGGCCGGTGAACTGTTCTGCAACGGCAGGCCACTGCGGGCCGATCAAACGCTGCGCCAGGGCGATCAGCTGGTGTGGGAGCGTCCCCCCTGGCTGGAGCCGGCGGTGCCCGATCAGTGGAGCGTGATCCACGACGACGGCGATCTGCTGGTGATCAACAAGCCTTCAGGTCTGCCGGTGATGCCCGGTGGCGGCTTTATGGCCCACACCCTCACCGCCCTGCTGGAGGACGACGCTCGGCCGGTGCATCGCCTCGGCCGCTTCACCTCGGGGCTGCTGCTGTGTGCCCGCTCCAGCGCCAGCCGCGCCAGTCTCTCGGCCCAGCTGCGCCGCCATCAACCCGGCGGCCCAGCCCTGATCAAGCTCTACCGCGCCCTGGCGACCCCCAATCCTGCGCTGCTCAGCGGCCAGCCGCTGGAGGTCACCACACCGGTGGTGCACCATCCCCACCCCCTGCTGGGCTGGGTGTGGGGGCCTGGCACAACTGCTGATCCAGCAGGTCTGGCAGCCCACTCCAGGGTGGAGCTGCTGGAACGGCGCCGGGAAGGGGATCTGCTGCAGGTGCGCATCCACACGGGCCGCCCCCACCAGATCCGCATCCACCTGGCCTCACTGGGCACCCCGCTGCTGGGGGATCCGCTCTATCTCGGCGGCCACCACATCGCCGCCACCGCCACCCCTGGGGATGGCGGCTACCTGCTGCATGCCCACCAGCTGGCCGGCGTGCTGCACAACGGCACAAGCCTGGCGTTTGAAGCCCCCCCGCCGGATCCGTTGCAGTTGCAACGGATTACCAGCGGTTAATCGAAGCTTGCGATCCTCCAGGCATCCCTGGCTCTCCACCACCGTGCATCCTTCCCGCCTTGTGCTCTGCGTCGCGCTGGCCCTGCTCGGTGGCTGCAGCCAGGTCACACCGAACGCCACATCCCAACAGCTCGAGCTGAGCATCTGCAAACTCGAGAACACCGTGTTCACCGACGACAACCAGGACCACCTCCTCAGCGTGGGCGACAGCGTCAGCTACACCCTGCAGGTGTCGAGCAGCGGTGACTGC
>JAYKIT010000105.1:0-6635 GCA_035285765.1 Synechococcus sp.
GTTAATCGGCAAAGATTTGGGCCATCAAGCGGCCGTGGAAGCCAAAACGGCGGCGCTCAAGCGTGACCCGGGTTGCCAATCGGTGTGGCCAGATTCCCTCTAACGGAATGAGTCTTAGCTGGCACAGGACAGATTTTTCTTGCGCCAGAGGGAAGATTTCTTAGGTTTCGTTGGCACGGCAGTTGTCCCATGAACCGCGTTCAGCAGGTCCTGTCTGTCGCCTTATTCGTGGTTGCGGCGAGTCAGATCGCAATCGGGGTTGTGAGTTTCACCAGTGATGCCGCCACAGGTAATCCCTTGGATCAATCGGGCTTGGCGAGCGATTCCCGCTGAATCGTCGCCGTTGCTACCAAATTGACTCTCAATCCGGCGGAGAGCCGGTTGATCCTTGCCAGGCATCACCTGGCATCGTCAGGATTCAGCTAACGGCGCTGCCGCGATGCGCTCTCCCTTTCAAGAGCCACCTGAGGTGCGCGGCCGGCGAGCCAGCCGCCTGTGGCAGAACACTTGGCTGAGCAACTGGCGCGGTGATTTCACCGGCGGCTTAACAACGGCTGTTGTGGCTTTGCCGCTGGCCATGGCCTTTGGCGCCACCTCTGGAGCCGGCGCGATTGCGGGCCTCTGGGGTGCCATTGCTTTGGGGCTGATTGCGGCCCCCTTGGGCGGCACCCCAGCCCAGGTGTCAGGTCCCACCGGGCCAATGACCGTGATCATGGCGGGCATCATCGCCACGATGGTGCAGCGCTATGGCCCGGGCGCAGGCCTGGCCTTGGCCTTCACCGTGGCCTTGGTGGCTGGCCTGTTCCAGGTGGTCTTTGGCTTGCTGCGCCTAGGGCAATACATCGTGCAGATGCCCTATTCGGTGATCTCCGGCTTCATGTCGGGCATCGGCGGGATTGTGCTGGTGCTGCAGCTGCCGGTGCTGATGGGGTTGGATCTCGGCGGCTCAGTGCCCGGGATCTTGAGCGGCCTCTGGCAGGAACTGCCGCAGTTCAATCCCTTTGCCCTGTTGATCGGTGCGCTCACCTTCGCGGTGGTGCGGCTCTACCCCAAACGTTTCAATGCCGTGTTGCCATCGCCATTGGTGGCGCTGGTGGGGGTGACGGCCTTGAGCTTGCTGTTGCCGATCGAGGCCTTGCCGCGTTTGGGCGAGATCCCCCAAGGGTTTCCCCAGCTGCGTTGGCCGCAGTTGGCGTTGGGTGATCTGCGCATGCTGGGGGGGTATGCGCTCACCCTGGCGGTGCTCGGCTCGATCGACTCGCTGCTTACCTCGCTGGTGGCCGACAACATCACCCGCACCCAGCACAACTCCGATCGCGAGCTGATTGGCCAGGGGGTGGGCAACATGGCCGCCGCCCTGCTGGGAGGTTTACCCGGCGCTGGCGCCACGATGCGCACTGTGACCAATGTGCAAGCCGGCGGACGCACGCCGCTCTCAGGGATGGTGCATTCCCTGGTGCTGCTGGTGGTCACCCTCGGGGCCGGCGGGCTGGCCTCGGTGATTCCCCTGGCGGTGCTGGGCGGAATCCTGGTGAACGTGGGGTTGCAAATCATCGACTGGAACTTCCTGCGCAATGCGCCGCGCCTGTCGCTCCGCGCCACAGCGCTGATGTGGCTGGTGCTGCTGCTCACGATCTTCTGGGATCTGGTCACCGCCGTGGTGGTGGGCGTGTTCATCGCCAACGTGCTCACGATCAAAGGCCAGGCCGAAGCCCTGGCACGCAAAACCCAGCGCTTTGAGGGGGGGCAGCACTACGACACCCTCGATGGCCAGGAACAAAACCTGCTGGCCCAGCTCGGCTCCGATGTGGTGCTGCTCAGCCTGCAGGGGCCGCTCAGCTTCGGTGCCAGCCGCTACCTCACCCAGCTGCTCACCAGTTCAGCCGCTTATCGCACGATCCTGCTGGATTTAGGCGCCGTGACCCACCTGGGCGTGACCGCCTCCATGGCCATCGATTCGCTCTGCCGCGATGCCGCCCAGCAAGGCCGCCAGGTGGTGATCTGCGTGAGCGATCCCGACCAAAAAGAGCGGCTTGAGCGCCTGCATTTGCAACGCAGCCAGCGCGTGCGCTTCTTCAAGCAACGGCGAACGGCGCTGGAGCTGCTCTGTTCAGAAGCTGCGCCACAGCAGTGTCAGCCCCATCAACAGCGCCAGCCATTCAAACGCCCGTTTCACCAAACGGCTGCCCTTGGCAATGGCCAGATGGGCGCCGAGATACCCCCCCAACAGCGACCCCAGCAGCAGCATCGGCAGCCAACTCCAGGCGATCTGCCCTTGCAATCCCAGGGTGAGGGCCCCCATGCCATTCCAGGCCAACCCCACCAGCACGAGGGTGTAAGCCACGGCGCGGCCGTAATCCAGGCCGAACCAGCGCACCAGCCACAGCGTGACAAACAAACCGGTGCCCGAGGTGAGCGAGCCATTGAGAAAGCCAATGGCGAACAACACCAGGGCGCCGAAGGCCCATTGGAGCCGGCTCAGCGGATGGGGCCGGGCCTCAGCCCCCAGGGCCGGACTGGCCATTGAATAAAGCCCCAACCCCAGGGTGAGCAGGCCCAGCAGCAACGTGCACAAGCGCGGCGGCAAGGCCAACACGGTGCGCGCCCCAAGCCACACCCCCGGCAGACCCGCCACCAAGATGAAGAGCGCAAAACTGCGCTGCAGCGACTGCTCCCGCACATGGCGCAAGGTGGCTCCTGCCCCCAGGGCGACACTGGCCACCTTGTGGGTGGCCAAGGCCAGGGGAAACGGCAAACCCAGCAGGATCAGCGCTGGCAGCTGCACCAGCCCCGCCCCGCCGCCTGCCAGGGCCGACAACAGATTGGAAATCAGCGAAATCAGCAGCAACAGCGGCTGCAACAGCAGCGGTGGCAGCGCCTCAGCACTCAACAAGGGCCCGCGCGCAGAGAATCAGCCTGCGACCGTACCGAAAGAGCTTTCAAAGGCATAGCAGAACAGTGCCGCCAACAGCGACAGCAACAGCACCTGGGTCAACACCTGCTCAGTGGTCATGGCGAACGCACCAACAGTCACCCTGGTGTATCGCTGCCAGCCCAATCAGCCAGCACGCGATGGCTGAATCCACACAACAGCTAGCCAAAGGCGCAGTGCTCAGTGCAATCTCAGCCAAACCTGCGTGAATTCCCAGGCAAGGCCACTCAGCTGCTCAGAGGCAGGTGCCGCAAGCGGCGTAGCTTGGCTTTGGACGTCAGCGAAGGGCGTCTTGACGAGTGCTGACCTGCCAGTGATGGCAGGTCTTTTTTTGTGTACCGGCTGAATCATTCAGCCATGGGCCATACAGTGCCGGCACCACTCAGGCTCGATGCCATGCAGAAGCAACTGCGCCTGATCTTCAGCCTGATCTTTGGTGGTGCCTTTCTGGGCGTGGGGCTGTTCAGCATGGTGAATGCCCTGTTGCAGCAGAACGCTTCGGTGCAGCCCAGCACCAGCTTGAGCCCAGCTGAAGTGCACTTAATCGGCATGGTGGCGGCCTACAACTGCCATGTGAGCAAAGGCACGATCGACCGCGATGCCGGCCGAGACAAGCTCTACCAACTCCTGGTGCAAAACGGCATCGATACGGCCATCCTCAACAACCCCACGATCCAAACCGTGGGCTGGGAATTCGCCCAACGCCTGGATGCCAGCTGCAGCTCCAAGGGCCTGGATGAAAACCAGGAGATTCAACGGCTGGCCGCCCAGCTGCAACGCCGCTGAACTGAAGCAACCACTCAGCTGCTCCGATCGAAGAGGGTGACCGGATCGCGGTTGTTGATGTCGTACTCGAGCATGTCGGCGGGCAAGCCCCGCAGCCGATCGCGCGGATCAAGCGTGAAATCCTCCAAACGTTTGAACAGCGGCAACAGCACCCGCGGCAGGGCGTTCGGAGCCCCATAAAAAAACGTGTGATGCCCCAGCAAAAAGTCTGAGGTGGAGGCCCCATCCGGCTGCTGCTGACGCAGAAACCGACGCACCTGCTGGCGTTCACTGGGCTGCAACTGCGGGTGTGCCGGCAGCGGGAAATCACGCTGCACCGCCACCAAACCACCCTGATGCCAATCCACAGACGCCAGGGCAGCCGTGAGCTGCGCACAATCAGCGCTGAAATCCATGCAGCTCAGCTGCTGCGCTTCAATCGCCATCACCTCCTCCCAGCCATGGCGCTGCAGCAGGCGCCATTTGATGCGGGCGTCATCGTGCACCACCACCGCCGCCAGGCAAAAGTGGCGATAGGCCCGCAGCAACGCCTGGTTGGTTGGTGAACGGGCTACGGCTTGCAGCAGAAATTGGGAGCCCGAGCCGATGTAATCATCAAGAATCACCAGCGCCCGACCAGCTGCCGCCTCCAGATCCAGCGCCTCGAGATTGTGAAAGCAGGTGACAGGCAAACGGTTGGCCTTGCGATACACAAACGAGATCAGGTCGCCACTTTTGGCGGTGAACACCCGGCTGAAATCCACATCGCTGAAGCGCTCCAGATCAAAACCAGCGGAAGCCAATTCATGGCATACCCGCTGATGCAGCAGGCGGCATTCCTGCACCAACCGCGGCCAGGCATGCAACTCCACACACTCAGCCAGCCGCAAGGCAATGCCGCGCTCCGCCGGCTCGAACTGCAACAACCAACGCTCGAGTGATTCAGCCGCAACATCCGGCTCATTCCAGCGAGCCAGGAGGTGCTGCATGCGCCCACGCCACGGGGCCAGCGGAGGGGAGGTCATGGGCAGAACCAGGCAAGGGGGCACCGCAACCAACGTGAAAGCCGCTCCCCCAGTGGAGAAGCGGCTTTCGTTGAGCATGCGTGAGTGAAGCGTCTGGCACAGGCTCACCTGGGGCCATAGGTCCAGGTGTGTCGGGCGGACTTCTTTGGGGCACCTAAACGATGCAGAGAAGTGATGCTGATTCGGCAGCCAACACGTGGTCGAATCAACTCCACGCCCACGCTTTGTTGAGACTGTTGGAGCAGGGGCCTGAAGTCAGAGTGCTTCGGGTGACCCCTCGGGTGGCGTGTCGTCCATGGGGCGCCTCCGTTGTCGATGCACACACTCTTGCCAGAGCCAAGCGATCCGGCAATGCGCCTTAATGCTGATGGCCGATGGCCGCAGATCGAGCCAGATTGAGGTGCCGTTTGCTTGGTGACACCTCAGCCCGCAGCGCATGAATGCGCTCGTTGAGCTCCGTGGCCTGGCGAATCAGCTGCATCGCCTCCCGGCGGCCGGTGCTGCTGTCCACCTGTTCCATCAGTGCCTGGTATTCCGCCGTGAGCTGCTCAACGCTGCCTGCCATGGTGTGTCGCTCCAGGGCTCCGACTGTGCTGGAGCTGATCAGAGGCGACAACCCCCATCCGGGGACACCATTACACGCTGGGGTCTGAACCCACCACACCCAGGCGCAGCTGGGCGCGGTGGCGCTGCGCTGTAAATGCAATCTCACCCTCCGGTGTCTGGAGGTAATCACTCAGCGGCAACCCTCGGCGCTGAGCCACCTCAGCCAACTCAAGCATCTCGGCATTGGGGAGCATCCAGCCAGCCAGGCGCGCCGTCTCGAGGTCCATCAGACAAGCCACTGACGCTGCACCAGCTTCCCGTCTTCTGCAACCGCGTCAAACGCCAAGCTCACTGGATGGCTCGGGTTGCAGCATTTCCCGCGTGACTGCTGCAGCCGGCAGCCCAAGCAACAGCCCCAGCACCACAGGCAAACCAAGCACCGCACAGAGCTGGCCAGCAAACAGCACGATCAAGATCACGGCGGCCGGAGAAAAACTCAGGATCCGATTCATCAACAACGGGTAAATGGAGTGGTCGATCACCTGACCTGTGATCACCGCCCCGAGCGCAAAGCGCAGCCCCAGCTCAGGGGACACCAGCAACAACACAGCACTCACCAACAAAATCGTGATCGCACCGGCATAGGGCACCAAGGTGGTGGCACTGATTAACACCGAAAACACCAGGGCATAGGGAATCCCCAGCAGCGTCAGCACCAGCCACAGCGCCATTCCGTAAAGCACAGCGGTGATGATCAAACCCCAGGCATAGGAACGCAACACCTGATTGCTGATGCGCAGCAACCGCTGCCGTGGCACCACTGGCAGCCAGCCCAACAATTGCTGGAGCTGCCCCTGGCCTCCCAACAGCAGAAACAGGGTGAGGAAGAGCCCCATCACCGCATGCAGCAAAAAGCCCACGCCAGAACCCAGCCATTTGGGGCCTTCACGGCTCAAGCTGCCGCCCAGCTTCAGAGCCCAGCTTTGCAAGGAGCTCTGCAATGGATGCAGCGATAGCGAAACCCCCCATTGATCCAAGCTCTGATCCAGCCGCTGCACATTGGCCGTGGCCTGCTGAATCCATTGGGGCAAGGCCGCAAGCAGGCTCTGCAACTGGGCCATAAACAGTGGCACTAGCCACCCCATCAACGCCATCAGCACCAGCGTCAGCCCCCCCAACACCACAGCCACAGCCGTGGAACGCTGCAACCCCAAACCCCTGCACCAGGCCACGGGTTGCGCCAACAGAAACGCCACCAACGCCGCCACCAGGAGCAGCGTGGGCATGGGCTCCAGCGCCCGGATCAAGGCCTGCGCTGCCCAGAGATTGAGAGCTGCCAGCGGCAACCACAACCAACGCGAACGCAA
>JAYKIT010000106.1:0-17560 GCA_035285765.1 Synechococcus sp.
TCCACTTGTAGGCGTTGTTCATGCAGACGGCGGTCTGCACGAGGTCAATGATATGAACGCCGTTACGGGCGCAATAGATGTACCGCTGCATCTTGGGATTCCAGCGGCGGGTTTGGTGCCCAAAGTGGGCACCAGCCTCCATCATTTCGGAGAGCGTGACGACTGCCATGTTGAGGTTTCGGGTTGGCCACCACCCGCCAGGGAGGACGGTCTGAACGACACGGGTCCTCACCCGAAACGTGCGGGTGTGCGGTGTTGAAAGGACACCACAACTTACCAGTCTGGGGTTGGCCGGCCTGGCCTCAGCGCACACCAGCCAAGCGGGCCTCTTCGAACAGGGCTCGCACGCTGATGCGGTTGAGCGGCAGCCGCAGCAGCTCCATCGCCACGCCGGGATGGCCGCTGCGGATCAGCCAAGACAGCAAGGGCCTGAGGCTGCGTTCATTGAGCACACCACCGAGGGTGAGCAGCTCCCACAGCACACGGTGCAGCACGGTGAACTGAATGATGAAACGCACCCGGCGGGTGGGATGTTTGCGATAAAAAATCAGGCCCATCTTGGCCCGTTCGCGTTCCTTGCGAATCAGTTCGGGCACCTGCTCCAGCGACAGGGGCGGGTGCCAGTGATAGCCAATGGCAGCCGGGCAGCGCACCAGCTGCACCCCCATGCGCCGCAGGCGTTCCCCCAGCTCGAGATCCTCCCAGCCATACAGCCGGAACGAAGGATCGAACACACCGGATTCCAGCAGCACATTGCGATCGATGGCCACGTTGCCGGTGGCGAAATAAGCCCAGGAAAGATCGCTGAGCTTGTGGGGTTCCTGCTGCGGTGCCTCGAAATTGTGGGTGTTGATCACCGCTCCATAGGTGAAGCAGAGGCGATTGCCCTGGCGCTGCCAGGCGCGGCGCAGGCTCAGGAGGTGCTCACGCAGAAAGGTGGGCACCACCACCAGATCACTGTCGATGAACACGATCAGCTCGCCACGGGCCTGATCCACCCCCAGATTGCGGCCAAGGGCGGGACCGCCGTGGTCCTGCTGCAGCAGCCGCACGTGGGGGAAGGCCGGAGCCTGCTGCCGCAGCCAGGCCACGGTGTCATCGGTGGAGCCGTCGTCAACGAGCACCACCTCAAAATCATCACCCTCAGGCAGATCGATCTGCTGCTCCAGCGCCGTCAGACACTGCCGCAGGATCGGCAGACGGTTGTAAGTGGGGATGACAACGCTGACGAGCACCGGCTGACCTTGGATGCCTCCATGATCGCCGATGCCTCGGGCCGCCCACAAAAAAGCCCCCCAGGACCGCAGTCCTGAGGGGTTGACCCATGAAGCAGGGATTGCGATCAGTCGGCAGCGCCGCCGTTGTTGGCGGTGCCGGTCACGCCGTTACCAGCACCCTCGCCGCGACCGTCATTGCGCATCTTGCGCTTCTTGAACTTGCGCGCGTAAGCGCGGTTACGTTCCTGCTTTTCTCGCTTGAGGTTGCGGCGCTTTGCCATCGGAGCTGATCAATTTGTTTGTCCTGGTTGCACTTTAACGTGCGGCGTTCGCAAGCACCGGCACCTCCTGCAGCAGGCCGTCTTCCATCTCCAGCAAGCGGTCGGCAACATCGAGAATGCGGGGGTCGTGGGTGACCATCAGCACCCCACAGCCCTGCTCCCGAGCCAGGCGGCGCAGCAGCTCCACCACCTCACGACCCGTGCGGCCATCGAGCGCTGCCGTGGGCTCATCGGCCAGCAACAACTCCGGCTGAGCAGCCAACGCCCGGGCGATGGCCACCCGCTGCTTCTGACCGCCGGAGAGATCGTGGGGCAGCTTCTGCAGCTGATCGCCCAAGCCCACAGCCCTCAACCAATCACGGGCCAGGGCACGGCGGGTGGCGTAGCTGCGCTGGGGCAGGAGATCAGCGCCCATCTGCACGTTCTGTTCCGCCGTGAGACAACGCAGCAGATTGTGGCCTTGAAAAATCATGCCGATGCGGCGGCGCACCCGGCGCCGCTGGGAGGCTGAAGCCCCACGCAGGGGAACCCCAAGCACATCGAGTTGGCCCTCCTGCACGCTGCGCAGGGCGCCGATCAGGGTGAGCAGGGTGGTTTTGCCGCAGCCGGAGGGCCCGGTGAGCAGCACCACCTCGCCGGGTTCAATCGTGACTGAAATGCCCTGCAGCACCTGGCGACGCATGCCGCCCTGGCCATAGCTGTGGCAGAGGCCCGAGGCCTGAATCACCGCCGGGGTGGAGGGGGGCCTGCGCATCAGAAGATATCGGCGGGGTCGGCATCAGCCAGCTTGCGCATGGCCAGCATTGCGGAGCCCAGGCACATCATCAAAATCATGGCGAACACCAGTAGGGCCCTCTCGGTGGCCATGGCCACCGGCAACTTGGTGGAGTTGCGAATCAGGGCATACAACCCCTCACCAGCGGCATAGGCGGGCAAATACCCGATCAATGCCAGCATCAACCCTTCACGGGCCACCACCCCCAGCAGGTCGGTGAGGCGATAGCCCATGGCCATCAAGGTGGCGTATTCAGGCAGGTGATCACTCACATCGCCGTAGAGGATCTGATACACGATCACGCAGCCCACCACAAATCCCATCGCAGCGCCGAGCGTGAAGATGAAGCCGATGGCGGTGCTGCTGCGCCAGTAGTTCTTCTCAAATTCAATGAACTGATCCTTGGTGAACACCGACACATCACCGGGGAGCTGCTGCCGCAGCTGAGCCGCCACCCGCTCGGGATCGGCACCCGCCCGCAGCCGGATCAGCCCCAGTTCAATGCTGCCCTTTGGGGTACTGGGGGAGAGGGCGCGGAAGGTTTCACGGCTAGTGATCATGTTGCCGTCGGCGCCAAATGAGGGGCCAAGCTGCACCAACCCGGCCACCCGCACCCGCTGACCGGCCACCTCGGTATCCACCGTTTTGCCGGCCTGGAACCACTGGGCCACCGGGCCGAATTCAGCCCGCGAGAGGGCATCGAACAGCACCCGACCCTGCTGGCGCAGGAGGTGGGCCTGCTGGGCCACCATCGGGCTGATGAACAGGGCGTCATCGGGCTCAAAGCCCAGGGCCAGGATCGAGCGGGTGCTGCGGGTTTCCGGGTTGCGCCAGAGCACAAAGTTCCAATGCACCGGGGTGATGCTGGCCACGTCATCGGAAGCCATGGCTTGAATCAGCCGCCGCTCCGGAAACCCCGACATGCTGATCGAGCTCATCGAACGCGGACTCATCAGCACCAGATCGGCGTTGAACAGCCGGTGGATCGTGACGCTGGCATCAAACAGCCCATCCCGGAATCCCAGCTGCATGAACATCAAGATTCCGGCAAAGCTGATGCCCGCCAGGGCAATCAGCAGCCGCACGGGCTGCCGCGTCAGCAGCAACCAGGCCAGAGGCACCCGGCGGCTGCGCCAGAACCTCAGAGTCATGGGCGGAAACGGCCGATCAGCTTGAGGCCGGTGAGCTGGCTCACCCGCGCAGCATCTTGAGGCTCAAGCGCCACGCGCACCTCCACCACACGGGCATCGGTGTCGGCGGTGGGATCGGTGCTGAGCACACCACGCTGCTTCACCTGCGGATCAATGCGCACCACACGGCCGCTCAGCTCACCGCTGAAGCCACCGTTCTCGCTTTGCAGCAGCACGCGCTGCCCCAAGCGCACCCGGTTGATATCACTCTCATACACCTCAAGCACCGCCTGCATCTGCTGGTTGCGGGCCAGATCCAGCACCCCTGTGCTGTCGGGCCGCTCCCCCTCGCGCGCATGCACAGCAATCACGGTGCTGTCGAAGGGGGCCCGCAGCTCCACATCAGGCAGCTGGGTGAGTTCGCGCTTGAGCTTGGCTTTGGCCAGCTCAAGCTGTTGGGCCAGGGCCAACGCCTGGCGCTCGCGCAGATCGAGATCGTCTTGGGGAATCGCCCCACTGGAGATCAGGCGCTGGTAGCGCGCCAGTTCCGCCTTGGCCAGGCGAACCCGCTTCTCCAACGAGGCGATTTCAGCGCGGGCCACAGCCACATCCGCCTCCACCTCATCGGCGTTATCGAAGCGGGCCAACAGCTGCCCCTGGCGCACACGATCGCCCACATCCACCGCCAACTCGCTGACGCGCGGCATCGCCCCCATCACGCCGGCCGGAGCAGCCATGCTGCGCACATCACCGGCGGGGTTGAGGCGGCCCAGGGCTGACACACCCAGGATCTTGGCCGCCACCGGTGCCTCGCTGACCGCAGGAGTGTCCGGCCGGGGGCGCATCAGCACGCGCAGACCCGCCAGGGCAAACAGCACGGGAATCACCAGCAGCAAGGCCAGGCGCCAGCGGGGTTGGCCCGACGCTGGCGGCAGCGGTGGCGGGGTGCTCACAAGCTGGGGCTCCGGGGAACAGGTGTCAGTGGCCACGGGCAACTCCAGGGTGCTGCGGATCATCGAACAGCAGATTGTGGATGTAGTTGTCAGCCCACTGCGGATCAAAGGCCATTTCCAGCACCCGGCGCGTCTTGTCGTTGCGGCGCTGCTGCTGGCAGTAATTCAGTTGGCCTTCAAAGCGGCGAAGGGTGTCGGGATGGTCGGCCGGCTGGGGCTGCGCCTGGTGCAGCGCAGCGATGAACACCTCGTGAAAGCCGAGCAACTCCTGCAGGAACCAGTCTTCCTCCTCGCTGGAGGTGGGCCGCACAAACAACACCTGAGGCGAAAAAATCGAGCCCCAGGTGGGCACATCGCGGGGCTCGCTGAAGGGGGGGCGCGGACGGGCTGCCAGGGCGGCACTCACCTCCGGCCGCAGTTCACCGGTGGTGGGGGAGAGATCCACGATCGCGGCAGAGACCGCACCGCGGCCTCCAACGATGTCGGCACCAAACAGGGGCAGGTCGTATCGCGGATCGGGGAACATCACACAGTGCAGGATGTCGAGATGCCGCCCCACCTGCGCTGTTTCCAGGTGGATCTTGCGCAGCCCAGGGCAGCAGAGCAATTCGTTGCTGATCGCCATGGCATCGCCTTCGAGTTCGCCGCGGATTTCGGCCAACTCGGGGTCAATCGCCAGTGGAGCCACCCCCTCCAGGTTTGTCCAGACCGACCGCAGACCATCGGCAATCTTGGGAACGAGTGGGTGGAACTCACGCACCGTTGATGTTTTGGCAAGGTTGCAAAGCCTAAGGGGCTTGGCCGCAGCGCAGGACTCGCCATGATGGAGTCATGCCAACGGATTCAACGGCCCTGCTCAGGCCCTGCCTCGGATATCCCGCTCCGCTGCAGCAACAGCTCGATAACGGTTGTGCCGTAACACTCCTGCCGGTGGCTGAAGCCTCCGTGGCCTGCCTGCAGTTCTGGTGCAGCGCCGGCAGTGTGCAGGAGCAGAGCGGCCAAACCGGTGTGGCCCACTTCCTGGAGCACATGGTGTTCAAAGGCAGTGATGGCCTTCCCGCCGGGGCCTTTGACCACCGGGTGGAAGCGGTTGGCGGCGTCAGCAATGCCGCCACCGGCTTCGATGATGTGCACTACCACGTGCTGGTGCCGCCCGATGGCGTGGCCCTCGCCTGCGAGCTGCTGCCCAAGCTGGTGCTCCAGCCCAGCCTGCTGAGCAGCGATTTCCAGCTCGAACGCCAGGTGGTGCTCGAAGAGCTGGCTCAAAGTGAAGATCAACCCGAAGAGGTGGCGTTCCAACAGCTGCTGGCCAGGGGCTGCGGCAGCCATCCCTACGGGCGGCCAATCCTGGGCCACCGCAACGATCTGCTGGCCCTCGACCCCGCTGCCATGGGGGCCTTTCAACAGCAGCACTACCGGGCCAACCGCTGCGCCGTGGCGGTGGGCGGCTGCTTTGATCCGGCCCAGGTGCTCGATCTGCTGCAGCAGGGGCCGCTCGGGGCGATGGCCGCGGCTCAGCAGCCGGCTCAGGCCCGTCAACCCCTGCAGGTGCAGGCCGGTGAACACCGCCTGACCTTGCCCCGGCTGGAATCGGCCCGGCTGTTGATGCTGTGGTCAGCTCCTGGAGCTGCTGAGCTTGATCAGCTCAGCGGATTTGATGTTTTGACGAGTGTGCTGGCCGAGGGCCGCTGCAGCCGACTGGTGAAACTGCTGCGTGAGGAGCTGCAGCTGGTGGAATCCATCGATCTGGAACTGCACCCTCTCGAGGAGGGCAGCCTGGTGGTGCTCGAAGCGGTGTGTGAAGCCGAACAGCTGGCAGCGGTGCGGCGTGAGGTGGAACAGGTGCTGGAGCTGATCGCCAAGGGCATCAGCACAACGGAACTGCAGCGCAGCCAACGCCTGCTCAGCCATGGCCACCGGTTTTCACTCGAGGCGATCAGCCCGGTGACCCAGATGCTGGGCCAGGCCAGCTTGATGAACCGGCTGCAACCGCTCGATGCCCCGCTGCAGCGACTGCAGCGCTGGGGGCGGGATGAGATCACTGCCCTGGCAGCAGCGCTCGCCCCCCAGCAGGCCTGCATCCTCGAGGTGCTGCCGCTATGAGCCCAGCACCGATCTGGCTGCCGGAAAGCTTCGGCGGCATCCTTGCCGCGCGCATCGTGTTGCCCTTCGGCAGCGCCGCCGACCCCAGCGGCCAAGCGGGCCTGCACCAACTGCTGGCCGGCAGCCTCACCCGGGGCTGCGGTGCGCTGGCGGCGGAGGCATTCGCTGAAACCATCGAGAGCCTGGGGGCGAGCCTGCGCTCAGAAGCCAATGACGACCGGCTGGTGCTGGCCCTCAAATGCATCGGCAGCGATGCAGCTGAGCTGCTGCCGCTGCTGCTGGAGATGGTGGAAAGCCCCCAGCTCAACGAGCACCAGGTGGAACTGGAGCGCGATCTCAACCTGCAAACCCTGCAACGCCTTCAGGAAGATCCCTTCCATCTGGCCCATGAGGGGCTGCGCCAGCTGCTCTATGGCCGCGGCGGTTACGGCCATGACCCGCTGGGTTGCTTCAACGAGCTGCAAACCCTGCAGCCACCGCTGTTGCAACAGCGGGCCCAGCAGTTGCCCTGCGCCAACGCTGTGATGGTGGTGCACGGCCCCGCCGATGCAGCCCTGCAGGAGCAGATCAACGGGCGTCTGCAGCGCTGGCAGCAAGCAGCTGAGCCTCTACCGGCACTGCTGCCCCAGCCCAGCCAACCCTGGCGGGGCATTGCCGTGGACACCGAGCAGACCGTGCTGATGCTCGGCTTCCGAACGGTGTCGATCCATCACAGCGATGCCCTGGCCCTGCGACTGCTGCAGGTTCACCTGGGTGTGGGCATGAGCAGCCGCCTGTTCCAGAGCCTGCGCGAAACCCATGGATTGGTGTACGACGTGGGGGCAGAACTGGCCCTGCGCTGCCTCGACTCCCCCTTCATCTGGCACCTTTCCACAGGCGCCGACCAGGCCCAGGCCGCCCTGGATGCCCTGCTGCAGGAATGGCAACGGCTGCTGGAGGCACCGCTGAGCGACGACGATCTGGCCCTGGCCCGGGCCAAACTGCGCGGGCAGGAAGCCCTGGGCCGCCAAACCGGTGCCCAGCGGGCGGAACGCATGGCCCTCTGCCTCAGCCTGGGCCTGCCGGCGGACTATCACCAGCGAGCGATCCGTGCAATCGACACCATCAGCGCCGAGGCTGTGCAGCAGGCGGCCCAGCGCTGGCTGCGTCAGCCGGCCCTGTGTGCCTGCGGACCCGATGACAGCCTCTCAGCCCTCCAGCAGCACTGGCAGCGCCAACGGCTCAGGCTGGGTCCCGTGGAAGCAGCGCTTCCCCACTGAGGACATAAGTGCCGCGACGAAAGCGCACGGCGTATTGCTCCAGGGGCAGAAGAGCCACCACCTCCCCCTCTTCGCCTTCCACCACCAGATCACCGGGCCGCAGCATGGGCATCGCATCGGCTGTTTTCAAATAGGCCTGCAGCTGAGCCAGCTGCACCGGAGCACCAACGCTGAACGGTTGGGAACTGGATTGGGTCACCGTTGTTCCTGACTGGGGTTTCGGGCAGGATGCCCCTATCGCAGGAGCATCTGGTTGTGCGCGCCTTGTTGAACTGGTCGGGGGCGCTGGCGGGTTTGCTGCTCATCATCGCCGGCAGCCTGCTCTACCCAGCCCTGCCCAGCTGGAGTCCGGAGGGAGGGTTGGTGAGCCTTGATCTCGACATCTCCGCCCAGGTTCCGGCCCTGCTGCTCACGGCGCTGCTGTGCGGGCCTCGGGCCAGCTTCATCGCCGCAGCGGCCTATCTGGTGTTCGGCCTGTTCGTGATGCCGGTGTTCCACGGCGGCGGCGGCCTGCTGTACCTGCAGCAACCGGCCTTCGGCTACATCGCCGGTTTCCTGCCGGCCGCCTGGCTCTGCGGCCGGCTTGGCCAGCAGGAAGGCCTCGACAGCCTGGAAGGCCTCAGCGGCATCGCTGTGCTGGGGCTGCTCACGATCCAGCTCTGCGGCGCCCTCAACCTCGTGCTGGGCAGCCTGGCCGGCCGCTGGGAACCTTCACTCGCTCAACTGCTGTACTCCTACAGCCTCTGGCCCCTACCCAGGCAACTGCTGCTCTGCTGCACAGTGGGGGTAGTCGCCCGGTTGCTGCGACCGTTGCTGGGGGTGCAGCGCTGAGACGATCCATGCCCCAACCCCGCGCCCTGGCTCTGCTGCTTGCCCTGGTGGTGCTGCTGGCCGATCAGCTCAGCAAGAGCTGGCTGCTGCTCCAACCCGGTGCGGCCCTGGGGCTACCCCTGCTGCCAGGGCTGCTGAATCTGCGCCTGGTGTGGAACAACGGTGCAGCCTTCAGCCTCTTCCGCCAGGGTGCCCCCTGGCTGGGGGTGATCAGCCTGGTGGTGACTCTGGGGTTGCTGTTGTGGCTCTGGCGCCGCGGCAATCACTGGCATGGGCTGCAGCTCGCTGCCGCTGGATTTCTGCTGGGTGGCAGCGCCGGCAACGGCATCGATCGCTGGCTGCACGGTGCTGTGGTGGATGGCCTCGAGCTGGTGCCGTTCAGCTTTCCCGTGTTCAACCTGGCCGATGTGGCCATCAACCTCGCCGTGCTCTGCCTGCTGCTTGATGGCCTGAGGTCGCAGCGATGACCCCACGGCTGCAGCTGGAGCTCGAGGGGGTGGTGCTGAGCAGCATCCCCCTGCACGGCCAGGTGTATCGCATCGGCCGTGGTCCCGATGCGGAGCTCACGGTGAATCACGCCGCAGTGAGCAAGCGTCACGCCCTGCTGGAGCAGATCCGCGGGGTGTGGCAGCTCCGCGATTGTGGCTCCACCAATGGCCTGAGCTGGCGCGGTCGCCGGGTGCAGTGGCTGCAGCTGCGCGATGGTGATCAGATCCAGCTTGGCCCCGAGGGTGAAAAGGGGCTGCCGCTGCTGCGCTTCTGCGACCCGCAGCGATGGCACAGCTGGGAGCGCCTGGCGCGTCCGGTCACGGGCGTGCTGCTGAGCCTGGCGGGAGCCGGCCTGCTGCTGTTGGCCCTGGGCAGCATCAGCGTGCCGGTGCGGGGCAGCCTGGCCCCGGTGCGGGGACCGCTGGTGCTCTACGACAGCAAGGATCGGCCCCTCGGCGGTGAACATGGCAACCAGCCCGCGGAAGCCACCAGCCTTGCCGCCTTTTCACCAGCCCTGCTGCAAGCGCTGCTCTCCAGCGAAGACACCCGCTTCTGGTGGCACCCCGGCATCGATGCCATTGGCACCGGCCGCGCTCTGATCACCAACCTGCTGGGGGGCCGGGTGCTGGAGGGGGGCAGCACCTTGACCCAGCAACTGGCCCGCAGCCTCTACCCCGAGCAGGTGGGCCAGAGCGACACCCTGGCGCGCAAATGGCGCGAATTGCTGGTGGCCCTGCAGCTTGAAGCCCGCTTCAGCAAACGTGAGCTGTTGCTGAGCTATTTGAATCGCGTGTATCTGGGGGTGGGCTGGGGCTTTGAACGCGCGTCGCGCGCCTACTTCGGCATCCCCGCCCGCGAGCTCAACCTGTCCCAGGCTGCCCTGCTGGTGGGGCTGCTGCCCTCCCCCCATGGCCATGACCCCTGCCGCTTCCCGGAGGCCGCACTGCAGGCGCGCAATCGGGTGCTCAGCAAGATGGTGAATGAAGGGCGCCTGGGGGCTGATGCGGCCCGCAAGGCCCGCCGCACCCCGCTGCAGCTGGCCGCGGCGGCGTGCAGCGGCAGCACGCTCAGTGCCTCGCCCTTCTACAGCGATCAAGTGCATCGCGATCTCTCCCGCCTGCTGGGACCCGATGTGGCCGCAGAAGGCAACTTTCTCGTGAGCACGCACCTGGATCCAGAGCTGCAGGCTCTGGTGGAACACAACCTGCGCCAAACCCTGAAAGCCCATGCAGGGCTAGGCATCCATCAGGGAGCTGTGGTGGTGCTCGATAGCCGCAGCGGCGGCGTGCTCAGCCTGGTGGGGGGTCGCGACTACAGCCGCAGTCAGTTCAACCGAGCCACACAGGCCCTGCGCCAGCCGGGCAGCACCTTCAAGCTGTTCACCTATCTGGTGGCGCTGGAACGGGGGGTGCGGCCCACGGCAACGGTGCCTGCTGCGCCCCTGGGCTGGGGCGGCGTGCAGTACAGCAGCGGCTGCGGCGGCAGCACCAGCCTGCGCCAAGCCTTTGCCAGCAGCAACAACTGCGCCGCCCTGCGCCTGGCGCGGCGCTTCGGCCTGGAGGCCGTGGTGAACAAAGCCCGCGACCTGGGCATCAGCACTCCCCTGAGTGCCGTGCCCGGGATGGTGCTGGGCCAGAAGGAAACCAGCTTGCTGGAGCTCACAGCGGCCTATGGCGCCGTGGCCAACAACGGCATCTGGATGGAACCCACCACCGTGCGCCAGCTCACCGATGCTGAGCCGTGCCGGCAGCAGGGGCAAGCGTGCCGCGCCGAAGGGCGCAAAACCAGCCGCGGCAGGCGAGTGATCAGCAGCACCCAGGCGCAACAGATGCAGGGCCTGCTGCGGGCCGTGGTGCAGGGGGGCACCGGTGCGGCCGCCCGGCTCGGTGGCGCGGAAGGAGGCAAAACCGGCACCACCAATGATGGGCGCGACCTGCTGTTCGTGGGCTACGAACCCAAGCGCCACTGGGTGATGGGGATCTGGCTGGGCAACGACGACAACAGCCCAACCGCCGGCAGCAGTGCCCTGGCCGCCCAGCTCTGGCACCAGATCATGAGCGCAGCGGCGCAACAGCCATGAAACGCACGCGCCTGTGGTTGTTGCTGGGTGGGCTGCTGCTGCTGATTGTGGTGCTCTCGCTGGTGCTGCAGGCGATCAACAGCCTGATCTGGCAGTTGAGTTACTGGTTGCCGGGCTGGTTGGTGGGCCCGGTGCTGCTGCTGCTGCTGGGGGCGCTGGCCCTGGTGCTGGTCCCGCTGCTGGCCCCCCTGCTGCGGAAAGAGCAGGGGCGAAGCACCAGCCCACGCCCACCTGCGGCTCCGGGCAATCGCCAGGAGGCCGCGCGGCGCAACCTGGAGGCCATCGAGGTGCAGCTGGCCCAGCTCAGTGATGCCGTGGCCCGAGAGGCCCTCGAGGAGCAGCGCCAGCAGGTGGCCGCATCGCTCGAGCGCGGTGATCTGGTGGTGGTGGTGTTTGGCACGGGCTCCAGCGGTAAAACCTCGCTGATCCGGGCGCTGCTCAACGATCAGGTGGGCACGGTGGGGGCCGCCATGGGGTCCACCACCGCTGTGCAGCGCTACCGCCTGCGCCTGGGGGGCCTGCAGCGGGCCATTGAATTGCGCGACACCCCCGGCATTTTGGAAGCGGGCAGTGCCGGCCTTGAACGGGAGCGGCAAGCCCGGCGCGATGCAGTGGCCGCGGATCTGCTGCTGTTTGTACTGGATGCGGATCTACGGGCCAGTGAATTCCAGGTGCTCAGCGGGCTGGCTGAGCTCGGCAAGCGCACCCTGCTGGTGCTGAACAAATGCGACCTGCGCGGTGAAACGGAGGAAAGCCGGCTGCTGCAGCTGTTGCGCCGGCGCTGCCAGGGGTTTGTGGCCCCCGCCGATGTGGTGAGCGCCAGCGGATCACCCCAGAGCATTCCCAGGCCGGGGCAACAACCGCTGCAACCCCCCGCTGAGATCAGCCGCCTGCTGCAACGGCTGGCCCAGGTGCTGCGTGAGGAGGGGGAGGAGCTGTTGGCCGACAACATCCTGTTGCAGAGCCAGCAACTGGCCAGCAATTCCCAGGATCTGCTCGATCGCCAACGGCAACGCCAGGCCACGGCCATCGTGGAGCGCTACAGCTGGATCGGGGCCGGTGCCATCGCCATGACCCCACTGCCGGGTCTGGATCTGCTGGCCACCGCCGCGGTGAATGCCCAGATGGTGGTGGAGATGGCCCAGGTGTACGGGGTGCCCATGAGCCGGGACCAGGCGCAACCGCTGGCGCTTTCGCTGGGGCGCACCCTGGCCAGCCTGGGGGTGGTGAAAGGGGGAGCCAGCCTGCTGACGGCAGCCCTCAGCACCCAGCTACCCACCCTGCTGGCCGGCAAAGCATTGCAGGCTGTGACTGCCGCCTGGCTCACCCGCCTGGCAGGGCGCAGCTTCATTACCTACTTCAGCCAGCAGCAGGACTGGGGCGACGGCGGCATTGGCGAAGTGGTGCGGCGCCAGTACGACCTGGATCGCCGCGACCTGAGCATCACGCGCTTTTTGCAGCAGGCGCTGGCTCGGGTGGTGGAGCCACTGCGGCAGGGACGGCGACTGCCGCCCCAGCGAGGGCCTCGGGAGGGGGCGGCTGCAACGGACCGGTTCGATCGAGCAGCATCACCAGGGCGAGATAGGCCACGGCCAGAGCCACCGAGATCGCCCCGGTGAGGATGGCCACCCAACGGCCGCGCGGCTGGGATTCACTCATGGCATGAACTCCTGGGCGGTGTTGTTGATGATGGCGGCCAGCTGTTCGAGGTGGGCCTCACTGGTGAAGGGATTGCCCAACACCGCCTTGAGCAGGGGCTGGCCATTGAGATCCGGCTTGGAAAGCCAGAAGTGCTGTTGCAGCAGTGCTTGATGGCAATGGTCGCGCCAGGAGGCTGCAGCGTTGGCATCACTGTGACGCAGGCCCACGCTCACCAGGTGCAGATCACCGGGCAGCAGCTGCAGCTGCGGCGCCGTGAGCAACTGACGCAGGCGCTCAGCCCGCGCAAAGGCTTCAGAGAGCAACTGCTCGATTCCCTGCAAGCCGAGATGGCGCAGGCTGAGCCAGAGCTTGAGCACCTCGGCGGGGCGAGTGCCCTGCAGCCCCAATTCACCGCCCTGCACCCCCTCCACCGACTCCATGTAAGGCAGGCCGGTGGCAAAGCTGCGCTGCAGCAGATCGCCATCACGCAGCAGCAGCAGCGACGAGGGCTTGCTCACGCCAAGCAGTTTCTGCGGATTGATGGTGATGGAGTTCGCCGCCTCAATGCCAGCCACCCGCCAGCGCTGCGCCTCCACCAAGCCGCACACCGCGCCGATGGCGCCATCCACATGCAGCCACAGCTGTTCGCTGCGGCAGAGCTCGGCCAGAGGGGCCAGGGGATCCACCATGCCCTGCACCGTGGTGCCCGCCAAGGCCACCAGCGCCATGGGGCGACATCCCTGGCGGCGCGCGCGCTGCACGGCCTCAGCCACCCCATCGGGCTGCAGCCTGCCGTTGGCATCGAGCGGCAGCCGCCAGAGGGCATCAGCCGGCAGACCCATCACCCTTAGAGCTTTCTCAAGCGACACATGGGCAGCGGCGCCTGTGAACACCACCGCCCGCTGCTCACCCTGGAGACCGGCCTGCTCACGGGCACACACCAAGGCCATCAGGTTGCTGAGGCTGCCACCGCTGGCGGGAACGCCACTGGCCGCCGGCCCAAGGCCCAGGCGCATGGCGAACCAGTGGCAGAGGCGACGCTCCAACCGGCTGAGGGAGGGGGACAGCTCCTGGGCCAGCAGATTGTTGTTGAGCCCGGAGGCCACCAAATCCGCCGCGATCGACACCGACAGAGCCGGTGGATCGAGATGGGCCAGGGCGCCGTAGTGGTTGGCCCGATAGGCCCCATGCATCAACGCACGCAGGTCGGTGAGCAGCTGCGCCATGCCCTGGGGACTGGGTTCGGGAGCAGCCGCTGGCTCAAGACTGAGGTTTGGCCTTGGACCATGGCGCTCGCTCTCCCCAAGCCACTCCACCAGCAGCTGTGAAGCCTGTTGCAACAGCTCGGCCAAGCCCGGATCCGGCGCAAACGGCCCGGCAAAGGGATCAAGGCCCAGCTCGGTGGGAGCGGGAGAGTGGAGCAAGCCGGAAGAACGTTCGTGGGCCATTCTCAACGCTGATGGACTCCCAGCTCTCGCATTGGATGGAACGCCTGCTGCGACAGGCGGATCGGGTGGGTCGCGGCGGTGAGGTGCCCGTGGCCGCCGTGGTGCTCGACCCGCAGGGGCGCGCGATCGGTTGGGGCGTGAACCGGCGCGAACAGGATCAAGACCCGCTTGGTCATGCCGAATTGCAAGCCCTGAGCCAAGCCGCCCGGCTGCGGGGCGACTGGCGCTTCAACGACCACACCCTGGTGGTGACCCTGGAACCCTGCCCCATGTGCGCCGGAGCCTTGGTGCAGGCGCGCATGGGTCGCGTGGTGTTTGGAGCCAGCGATCCCAAGCGCGGAGCCCTGGGATCTTGCCTGCATCTGGGGGAATCAAGCACGGCGCACCACCACCTGGAGGTGATCGGCGGCGTGCTGGCGGAACCGTGCCGCCAGCAACTGCAGCAGTGGTTCAGGCAGCGGCGGACTGGCGGAAAGCCGGCAGTTCCAGCTCGAGCAGATTGAGCAGGCGCTCCACGTTCTCCGGCTTGGAGTTGGTGCCCATCAGACCCACACGCCACACCTGACCGGCGAGATCACCCAGACCATTGCCAATCTCGACACCATGCTTGTTGAGCAGGTGGGCGGCGAAAGCCTTGCCATCGACACCATCGGGGATGCGCACGGTGGTGAGGGTGGGCAGGCGATGGGAAAGGGGAACATGCAGTTCCAAACCAATCCGCTCGAGGCCATCCCAGAGCTGCTCGCTGTTGCGGCGATGGCGAGCCCAGGAATTTTCGATGCCTTCCTCACAGAGCAGGCGCAGCGCTTCTCGCAGGCCGTAATTCATGTTCACCGGCGCTGTGTGGTGATACGTGCGCTGGCTACCCCAATACGACTTCAGACCCGACATGTCCAGATACCAGTTGGGCACCTTGGTTTTGCGGGCATCAAGCTTGGCTTCCGCGCGGGCACTCATGGTGAAAGGACCAAGGCCGGGAGGGCAGCTCAGGCCTTTCTGGCTGCAGCTGTAGGCCAGATCCACCTTGGCCTCATCGAGCTTGAGGGGAACACCGCCCAGGGAGGTCACGGTGTCGAGCAGCAGCAGGCAGTCGTTGGCCTGGCAGAGATCACCGATGCCATCGAGGGGTTGCAACACCCCAGTGGAGGTTTCGGCATGCACCATGGCCAGCACTGCAGGCTTGTGCTGCTCCACGGCGTCCTTGATGGCCTCAAAGCTGAGCGCTTCACCCCAGGGGGCGGAGATTTCCACCACCTTGGCGCCATAGCGCCCGCACATATCGATCAGGCGCTTGCCGAAATAGCCGATCACACCCACCACCACGGTGTCGCCGGCTTCCACGCAATTGGCGATGGTGGCTTCCATCGCCGCACTGCCGGTGCCGCTCACCGGAATGGTGAAGCGGTTGTTGGTTTGCCACACGTAACGCAACATCTCCTGCACCTCATTCATCAGCTCCAGATAGAGCGGATCCAGGTGGCTCAGGGGCGGCCGCGCGATGGCCGACAACACGCGCGGATCGGCGTTCGATGGTCCGGGACCCAGCAGCAGGCGATCCGGGGTGGCAATCGGATCAAGCCGCAGGCGGTGGGCCTCACTCACGGTCTGCTGGACAGGGGAGAGCGGGGACACGGACACGCGCGGGGACGAATTAAGGAGATTGAAAAGATTAGAAGGCCGCGGCTCAGCGGCCATTGAGGCTGGTTTCGGCCAAGAAGCGGGCCATGCGCTCAAACGGAGCCCGCACCACAGCCGCATTGGTCACCCCCTCAGTGGCCAGCATCTCGAGCAACACATCGGCCATCAGCAGGATGCCGCGGGCCGTGGGACCGGTGGGAACACCCAGGCTCTTGTAGGTGTCATCAAGGCCATTGAGCACCCGCTCATCGAGCATGCGCCAGTCGGCCGCCACCAGGGCGTAGGAGGCGTAGCGCAGGAAGTAATCGAGGTCGCGGAGGCAAGCAGCCAGGCGACGGGTGGTGTAGGCGTTACCACCGGGGAGCAGGAGCTCGGGATCGGCAAGCCAGAGGCGCTGGCTGGCTTCCCGCACGATCGCGGCAGCTTCGCGATTGATCAGGGTGACCGCCGCAAGGCGAACCTCGGCCTCAGCGAAATAGCCCTCGAGACTGTCGATGGCGGAACGGTCGAGATAACGACCTTGCTGGTCGTAACGGCCGATCAGACCAGTGATCGCGTCCTGCATGTCCCCGGGATCAGTGGCCGGAAACTAGCACCTGTGATCAGGCAAAACCCCTGAGCCAGAGCGGATTCCAACGATCTGACATGAACTGGAATCCAGGGCTGCAATGGACAGACGCCGTCTCACCCTTACATTGCGTATCAGCGGACACATAGGAGGGGTCAAGCCCTTCTTACGGTCGCGCTTCAGCCCTCCTTGTAACGACACCTGGCTCCATGGCCAAGACCCCTCAAGACATCCTTCGTCAGATCAAGGACGAGGGCATTGAGCTCATCGACCTGAAATTCACTGATATTCACGGCAAGTGGCAGCACCTCACGGTGCACCGTGATCTGGTGGAGGAAGAATCCTTCAGCGAAGGCTTGGCCTTCGACGGCTCCTCGATCCGCGGCTGGAAGGCGATCAACGAGTCGGACATGGCCATGGTGCCCGATCCCAACAGCGCCTGGATCGACCCCTTCTACAGCCAGAAAACCCTCAGCCTGATCTGCTCGATTCAGGAGCCCCGCAGCGGCCAGCCCTACGACCGTTGCCCCCGTGCCCTGGCCCAGCGTGCGCTGAACCATCTGGCCAGCACCGGCCTGGCCGACACCGCCTTCTTCGGCCCTGAGCCCGAATTCTTCGTCTTCGACGACGTTCGCTACAAATCAGCCAACGGCACCAGCTTCTACAGCGTGGATTCCGTTGAAGCCCCCTGGAACACCGACCGCCATGAAGAGGGCGGCAACCTGGCCAACAAGATTCAGCTCAAAGAGGGCTACTTCCCTGTTGCCCCCAACGACACGCTGCAGGACATGCGTAGCGAAATGCTGCTCACCATGGGCTCCCTCGGGGTGCCGATCGAGAAGCAGCATCACGAAGTGGCCACTGCCCAGCACGAGCTGGGAATCAAGTTCGCCGAGCTGATCAGCGCAGCGGACAACGTGATGATCGACAAGTACGTGGTGCGCAACAGTGCCAAGAAGTATGGCAAGACGGCCACCTTCATGCCCAAGCCGGTGTTTGCCGACAACGGCAGCGGCATGCACGTGCACCAGAGCCTCTGGAAGGGTGGCAACCCCCTGTTCTTCGGTGAGGGCACCTATGCGAACCTCTCCCAGACGGCCCGCTGGTACATCGGTGGCCTGCTCCGGCACGCCCCCAGCTTCCTGGC
>JAYKIT010000107.1:0-2619 GCA_035285765.1 Synechococcus sp.
TCGATCCAGGCCAGCTCGCGGTTGAGGTAGAGCTCGGGGGCGAGATCGACGGGCGCCATGGAGCTGAAACGAGCCTTGTTCCCGGAACCTAGCCAGCTTCCTTAAAGGAACCGTTAGCGCTCAGGGCCGCCACGCCCACCAGCAGGGCTGCAGCCAACAGGAATGGGCTGCTCTGCCCGAGTTGTTCGTAGCTCAGCCCCATCAGCGGTGGGCCAAGAAAGCTGCCCAGGCTTTGCAGACCTTGCAGGCTGCCCAGGGCGGCCCCCTGGCCGCTGCTGCTCAGCCGCCGCGACACCAGGCTGCGCAGTGATGGCGTCACCAGGCCGGTGCCAAAGGCCAGCAGCCCCACAGCCACATACACCACCGCCTGGGTGCGCTCGGGTGGTGCCACGGGAATCAGCAGGCAGCCCACCAGCACCAGTCCCAGGCCCGCCAGGGTGAGGCGTTGCTCACCAAAACGTTTCACCAGCGGCCCGATCAGGCCCCCCTGCACCACCGTGGCCACGATGCCCACGATCAAGAACGCGGTGGTGGCTGGTGCTGGTCCCCAGCCATACACCTGCTTGAAGAACAGCACCAGCACGGCGGTAAAGCCGTTGAAGGCCAGGAAGAACAGGAAGAAGCCGAGGCAGAGGCGGCTCACCTGGGGATTGCTGAACACCCCAGCCAGTTGGGTGAGGGGGTTGAGGTCGCGTTTGCGCGGCAGCGCCCGCCGTTCGTCAGGGGGATGGGTTTCCGGCAGCAACCTGAGCACCAGCAGCAGGTTCACCACGGCAATGCCCACCGCCACCCACACCGGCAATGTGGTGCTCCAGCGGCTCAGCACCCCAGCCAGACCCGGCCCAAGGATGAAGCCCAGCCCGAAGGCCACGCCGATCAAGCCGAAGGCCTTGGCCCGGTTTTCGGGGGTGCTGATGTCGGCCAGCACTGCGGCGGCCGTGGCGGCTGTGCCACCGCTGAAGCCATCGATCAGCCGTCCGGTGAACAGCAGCACCAGCGGCCAGGGGCTCCCCGCTGCCCAGGGGAGTTCCAGGGTGAGGGCAAACAGGCCCAGGCCCACCACCGTGCCCGCCACGCAGCAGGCGATCACCGGGCGGCGGCCGTAGCGGTCACTCAGGGCGCCGATCAGCGGTGTAGCCGCAAACTGGGCCAGGGCATAGCTGCCGGCCAGCAGGCCCAAGGTGGTGCCGCTGCTGGTGAAGCGCGCCAGCAGGAACGCCAGCAGCGGGAACACCAGGCTTTCGCTGACGCGGTCATTCAGCAGCGTCGCGAAGACGCTCAGCAGCGTGGAGGGGCGCTTCAATTCAGGCGTTCTCCTGTGGAGCCATGCCGCGCTCCTGACGGACCGCCTGCCAGACATCAACGGCTTGCTGGCGCAGCAATTGTTCCGGTGCCATGGCTTGCCGCTCGGGCGGCAGGTTCATTTCCTTGATGGCTTCTGAGTCGTCGTAGAAGTCGCTGTAGTCCTCCCAGCCGGCGCCGTAATAGATCTTGCTGATGCCAGCCCAGTGGGCAGCGCTGAAACACATGGGGCAGCAGCGGCTGCTGGCATACAGCACGCAACCGTTGAGGTCCCAGGTGCCGAGGGCGCGGCCGGCGGCGCGAATGGCGTTGATTTCAGCGTGGGCCGTGGGGTCGCTATCGCCATTGACGCTGTTGCCTTCGGCGGCAATCACAACTCCATCACGCACAACCACGGCACCAAAGGGTTCGCCGCTGCGTTCCTCTAGTGCTGTTTGCCGCGAGATCTCAATGGCCTGGGCCATGAACTGTTCGTGCTGCTCGGCGCTCGACATCACCCGGGCTCAGGAATGGCGCAAGCTTGGTGCATCAGCAGCTCAATCGGATGGTGGAGCCCAGCTTGAGCCACCTCAACGCCAAGGGTGAGGTGCACATGGTGGAGGTGGGTGATCGGGCGGCCACTGAACGCCGGGCCACGGCTGAAGGGGTGATTCGCATGGCTCCAGCGGTGTTGCAGCTGGTGCTCGAGGGTCGTGCCCCCAAAGGGGATGTGTTGGCCGTGGCCCGGGTGGCGGCGATTCAGGCCGCCAAGCGCACTTGGGAGCTGGTGCCCCTCTGCCACCCCATCGCCCTCACCGGCCTCTCGGTGGAGATCGCCGCCCTGGGCGATGGCAGTGGACTGCGCCTGCAGGCTTCAGCCCGCACCGTGGGCCCCACAGGTGTGGAGATGGAGGCGCTCACCGCCGTGCAGGTGGGCCTGCTCACCCTTTACGACATGCTCAAAAGTGCCGATCCGGCCATGACGATCGAGGGGGTGCGCTTGCTCGCCAAGCAGGGCGGTCGCCATGGCGATTGGCAGCACCCTGAGGGGCCTGTGGCGGTTGATGGCTGAACCCTTTCCCGCCGAGGGGCTGCCCCTGGAGCAGGCCCTGGCTGCTGTGTTGGCGGCGATCAAGCCCCTGGGGCAACGCCAGTGGCTGCCCCTGGCCCAGGCCCTGGGGAGGGTGTGTGCTGAAGCGGTGTTGGCCAGTGAGGCCATCCCCGGGTTTCGCGCCTCCATCCTCGATGGTTATGCCGTTGCTGATGGGCAGGAACCACCGCTGGGGCAGCGCTGGCGCCTGGTGGGGCGCTCGGCTCCAGCCCGGCCCTATGGCCAGC
>JAYKIT010000108.1:0-5562 GCA_035285765.1 Synechococcus sp.
TCTATCGCATCTTGATCGTTTACGCCTGCTGCTTTGTGGTGGCTCTGCCGATCCGCGTGTCGCAGATTTTCTTCACCTACAAGCTCGGCATCATCTGGCGCGACTGGCTCTCACGGGCGCTGATCACCGATTACATGCGCAACCGCGCTTATTACGTTCTCAACCCCAACGACGAAGACGCCACCAATGTTGACAACCCGGACCAACGCATCACCGATGACACCCGGGCATTCACAGCACAGAGCCTTCAATTCACCCTCGGCATTTTTGATGCCTTCCTAACCTTTTCACTCAATATCCTGATCCTCTGGAGCATCAGCACCAAGCTCACCTTTGTACTGTTTGGCTATGCCGCATTTGCCACAACAGTTCTGGTTGTTTCAAGCCGCAATCTGGTGCGAATCAACTTTGACCAGCTGCGCTATGAGGCTGATTTCCGCTACGGACTTGTTCACATTCGCGACAATGCTGAATCGATCGCCTTCTACGCAGGGGAGCAACCTGAGCAACAGGAAACCGAGCGGCGCCTTGGCTCAGTGGTGCGCAACTTCAACCTGCTGATTATCTGGCAGGTGATCATTGATGTGATGCGGCGCACCATCAACTACGCCGGCATCTTCTTCCCCTACCTGGTAATGGCACCAGCCTATTTTGCCGGTGAGGTGGATTACGGCGGCTTTGTGCAGGCCAGCTTCGCCTTCAACATGGTGGAATCAGCCCTGTTCTTTGTGGTGAACAGGATTGAAGACCTGGCCCAGTTCACCGCCGGCATCAGCCGTCTGGAGGGCTTCCAATCCAATGTGGAGCAGGTGAGCCTTCAGGCCCCCAGCAGCAGCACCAAAATCCTTCCCGGCAGCGATGCCATCGTGATTCGCTCCGCCGATCTCTTCACTCCCAACGGCAGCAAGCCTGTCATCAAGGACCTCACCCTCAGCGTCAGCGATCACGACAAACTGCTGGTTGTTGGCCCCTCCGGCTGCGGCAAAACTTCCCTGCTGCGCATGATCAGTGGCCTCTGGGATCCCAGCCGCGGCACTGTGGAGCGACCTGAAACCGGTGATCTGCTCTTCATTCCACAGAAGCCCTACATGCTGCTGGGATCCCTGCGCGAGCAGCTCTGCTACCCCACCGATGAAGCGCGCTTCAGTGATGAGCAGCTCCGCAGCGTGCTTGAGCAGGTGAACCTCAGCAAGTTGGTCAGCCGCTATCCCGATCTGGATATCAAGCAGGACTGGCCGCGCATTCTCTCCCTCGGCGAACAGCAACGCCTCGCCTTTGGACGCCTGCTGCTCAATTCACCACGCTTTGTGGTGCTTGACGAGGCCACCAGTGCCCTCGATGTGAAAACTGAAAAGCACCTCTACAACCTTCTGCTTGAGCGCGACCTCTCCTTTATCAGCGTGGGCCACAGGCCCGCACTCAAGCAGTTCCACAGCAATGTGCTTGAGCTCGCTGGCAACGGCGACTGGCGCCTCATCCCTGCTGCAAGCTACGACCCGGAAGCCGCATGAACTGCATTTCCAGGGTGAGCAGCCACACCTGCATGGCAAAGCGCGCCTGGAATTCCTCCTCGCACATGGGATTCCACTGCCAGCGGCAGAGTGCCTTGAGATGCCACACAGCGGCCACTGGATCGGCGGCACCTGCGGCAAGGGCCTGCTGGTGGCAATAGCGACTGGCCTGCTCGTAGCTGATTGGGCTGTTCATGGTGGGGAGTGAAAACCTCAACAGCGCAACCATCTCCGGCCTTTGAGGGAACACCAGTTGAAAGCCGGGTGAACCCCCTAAGGAATTCCGGTGAATCTCCGGTGAAAGTGATGGGCACGGCCACTGGCTCTCTAGGACCAGAGCAAGACGGCCTTTCACACGCCCAATGCAGGAGCGCTTCTCTCCCCAATCCGCCTTCGGGCGATCGGTGTTCTGGCTCTGCCTCCTGGCCTATGGGCTGCATGTGATCGAGGAGTACGACCTGGGCTGGCAACCCTGGGCCGTGCAGGTGCTGGGACTGCCCGTGAGTTGGGGCGACTTCTACATCACCAATGGGTTTGGCGTGATGCCCCTGGGCCTGCTGGCCGGCAGCCTGGGCTGGAGCGTGCCAGCCGCATCACTGCTGCTGCCAGGCCTGATGCTGGTGAATGCCATCGGCTTCCATGTGCTGCCCAGCCTGCGCTCCGGCATGTACTCCCCTGGGCTATTCACAGCCCTCGGCCTGTTTCTACCCCTGGCTGGCTGGTGCCTGGTCACAGCCGCCCGTCACCACCGCCGGGCGCTGATGCTGGCCATGCCGCTCTCGGCACTGGTGATGGCCTTTCCGGTGGTGATGCTCAAACTCAAACCGCTGCTGGCCTTTTAGCTGCGGGCACTCCATCCAGCCGCTCCGCTGGGGGCCGTGATTGGCTCAAACCTGTGGACGTGCCAGCGAAGTGAGAGGCATGGTGAGCCAGGGCTGGCGCCTGATGCCTGCGACCAGCTATGACCCTTTGCACTTCCTCAACCCGTGATGGCGAGCGCCCCCGAGACCACAGCTGCTGCTGAGCAGACCACCAGCGCCACCACCAATGACATCCCCGCCTTTGGCTGGAGCGGTTACGCCGAGCGCATCAATGGCCGTTTCGCGATGCTGGGCTTCCTGGCGATCCTGCTGACCGAAGCCCTCAGCGGCACCACCTTCCTGCACTGGGCCGGCCTGAACTAAGGCAGCGGCAGCACATCCACCTGCCAGCGCCCCTGACGGCTCACCTGCACAGCCAGGCTGCGGCCATCGGCGCTGAGGGCCACCCGGGCCGGCACCCCAGCTGGCAGCAGCGGCAGTGGACGCAACACGCGCAAGGGGCGGTCGTAGAGCAAAAGCTCCGTGCGCCCCTCGAGGCTGCGCACGAGCGCCAAGCGCTGACCGCGCGCATCACTGCTCACGCTGATGGGCTGGGCATCCGGCCGATTCAGCCCTGGCAACGGTGTGATCAGCCCCGAGCGGAACTCCAACCAGCGAACCTGCAACTGGCCTGAGCCCGATGGCGCCGGTGCAATCCAGGCCAGCCCTTCGCGGGCCAGGCTGGGGGAGCGGTCATCCCCGCGGGCTGCCAAACGGCGATTGAGTCCTGGCTCCGGCTGGGAACGCAGCACAGCACAACCGCTGAGCAGCAGCACGGTGGCGGCCATCAGCCAGCGCCCGTTCCTCATGGCAATGGGGAGCCGGCCGGTTGATCCGGCTCCAGTTCTGGCAAGCGAAAGAGCTCCACATCCAATTGCCCCTGGCGCAGCACCTGTAAGGCCAAGCGCTGGCCATCGGGAGAGAGGCTGAGCCGCTCCGGCAGGCGATCCCCGGGCAGAGCCACCGGTCGCAACCGCCCATTGAAGCGATCGAGCACCACCACCTCACGGCGCTCGGCACGCTGACGAATCAAGGCCAAATAACGGCCACTCCAGCTCAGGGAAGGCGAGCGATGGGGGGTATCGCGCTGCAGCCCCTGCAAGGGCAACTCACGATCCGTGCTGCGCTCAATCAACCGCACGGAGCGGCGTCCCCCGCGCTCCACAACAGTGGCCAGCAGGCGACCGTTGCCGCTCAAGGCCGGATCCTCCTGATCGCCAATGCCGAAGCCCTCATGGCGTTCAACGCAGCCAGCCAGCATCCATGGCAACAGCAGCAGAGCGAGCAGATGCCTGGGCAAGGCGCAGCTCAGTCGTCGAAACGAGAGCTGTTATCGGGGTTGCCCGCGGCAGAACCCGACGGACGGGTTGAGGCCGGGCGAGCAGGGGCCGCAGCACCACCGGCTGCAGCAGCGGAGCCGGTGGCACTGGGGGAACCCACAGGACTGAATTCAGCGTCGCTGATGGGCGCACCTTGAGGCACCGACGAGGTGGGGCGCTGGGGCCGGGGCTCAGGCGCAGCTGGACGGCGGCTGGAGCGGGGCAGATCCTCTGGGGGAGCAGAGGGGCGGGAGCCACTGCGGCTGGGGCGGGCATCGCGCTCACGGCGACGGGCACCGAACTCAGGCCTGTCTTCACTGCGTGAGGCGGATGCCGCATAACGACTGCGATCGCGGGGAGCCGAACGCTCACGCTCACGACCTGGTTCCTCGTTCCAACCACCGCTGCGCTGGTCAGAGGTTGATTCAGCTTCACCAAACCGGCTCTGGGCCCGTTCGGGAATGGCGCGGCGCTCAGGCCGGCGCGGACGATAAAAATCCTCGTCCTCGGCGCCATCGCCATAGCCGTCGTCGGCACGGGAGCGAATGCGCCGCCTCAGGGGTTGAGGGTCATCAAAGCGCTCGTCGTTGCCCCACTCACCACGCCCCATGCGCGGGCGGGCAGGTGCCGGCTCGTCATCATCGAAGTAGGCCGAGCGGCGGGCCTGTTCGGTGGTGACACTGCGCAGACGAACTGATTCGTAAGCAAAAAAGACCGTGGAAGCAGCCAGCAAGAACTGCCCGAACTGCAGGATCGGATCCAAGCGCCAACCCTGGAAGAACAGGATGCCGCCGCAGAGCAAGCCAACTGCGGCAAAGAAGACGTCGTAATCGCGGGCGAGCCCCGGTTTGAACGTGCGCAAGAAATAGAGCATCGTGCCGCCGACGGCGAGCACGATGCCCACGATGCTGGCCCAATTCAGGCTGGCGTTAACCATGCTTGGCCTCCCCGGCCTAGGGGACACGAGGGTCCCGTTTCGTGCAGTTTACGGGCGGCTCAAGGGGAGCCCCAGCCGCGAATCAGAGCTTGCGATCCACCTGATCGGTTTGGCTGATCAGAATCAGGGCGATGGTGATGGGCACCACGACGATGAGGGCACCCGCCACGAGACTGTTGAGGAAATTCGCGAGGGAGGGGGTCATAGAACCACCAAGGGTCGGGCCATCTTAAGAGCCGTAATCCGGTCCTTAGGATGCTGAGCCCAGGCCGTAGAAGTTTGTGACAGCTCTGCCCTTACCGCTGCTATCGCTGAGCAGCTGGGTGATCGGACTGCTGCTGGCGGCCTGGACCCTGCTGTTTCTGTTTCGCATCGTGCTCAGCTGGTATCCCCAGATGAGCCGCGAGAACCCCTTGGTGGCCTTCGTGGTGATTCCCACCGAGCCGCTGCTGGCCCTAACCCGCAAGGTGATCCCTCCGATCGGCGGGGTGGATGTGACTCCGGTGATCTGGGTGGGGCTGGTGAGCCTGATGCGCGAACTGCTGGTGGGTCAACAGGGGCTGGTGACCCAGATGCTGCTCAAGGCCACCCCATTGGCCTGAGCGTTCAGCTCAAGGCCAGCAGGGGCAAGGGCTTCACTTCTCGGAGCTCAGCATCTCCTGCTCCACAAACTTGGTGTGCACCTGGGCGTTCTGAAATTCAGGCCGCTCGAGCAGCGCCAGATGGAAATCAATCGTGGTGGGCACGCCGATCACAGCGCACTCGGAGAGGGCGCGCTTGAGCCGCAGCAGGGCCGACGGGCGATCTTCGGCCCAGATGATCAACTTGCCGATCAGTGAGTCGTAGAAGGGGGGGATGTCGTAGCCCGTGTACACGTGGCTATCAATCCGCACCCCCGGGCCACCGGGAGGCAGCCAACCGGAAATGGTGCCCGG
>JAYKIT010000109.1:0-5050 GCA_035285765.1 Synechococcus sp.
TTTGGGGTGCAGCGCCGCGAGCGGGATGCGGCGGAGGCGCGCCTGGCGGAGTTGCGCCAGAGCCAGCAGCAGCGCGAGTGGCAGTGGCAGCGCCTGGGAGAACAGCTCGAATCGCTGCAGGAGGAGCGCCGCAGCCTTGGTGAGCGTTTGCAGCAGCAGCAGGACGCCCTGCCCGATCCCCTGCCGGAGATCAGTGATGCGCTGCGTGAGGCGGGCCTGGAGGCGCTACAGGAGCAGTTGCGTCAGCTGCAGCTGCGCATGGAAGCGCTGGAGCCGGTGAACATGCTGGCCCTCGAAGAGCTTGAGCAGTTGGAAACCCGCCTGGCGGAGTTGCGCGAGCGGCTTGAAGTGCTGGCCAGCGAGCGCCAGGAGTTGCTGCTGCGGGTGGAAACGGTGGCCACCTTGCGTCAGGAGGCCTTCATGGAGGCCTTCCGCGCCGTGGATGGCCACTTCCGCACGATCTTCGCTGGCCTGTCTGATGGCGAGGGTGAACTCTCGCTGGAGAATCCCGAGGATCCACTGGAGGGGGGGCTCACCCTGGTGGCGCGCCCCAAGGGCAAGGCCGTGCGCCGCCTGGCCTCGATGTCGGGGGGAGAGAAATCCCTCACCGCCCTCAGCTTCCTGTTTGCCCTGCAGCGTTTCCGCCCCTCGCCCTTCTATGCCCTCGATGAGGTCGATAGCTTCCTCGATGGCGTGAATGTGGAGCGCCTCGCTGGGCTGATCAGTGATCAGGCCGGTGATGCCCAGTTCCTGGTGGTGAGCCACCGCCGGCCGATGATCGCCGCCAGCACCCGCACCATCGGTGTCACCCAGGCGCGCGGGGCCCACACCCAGGTGGTGGGCTTGCCTGCAGCGGTTGCTGCTGCCTGAGGCGCCTTTCTGCGACACAATGGCTCGATTGTGAGCTCCAGCCCTTGCAGGCGCCCTCCCCTCAAGACGCATCGCCGGCCCCGTCCGATCGCCTTTGGTTGCGTTCGGAGCTGATGGGAACCCAGGTCATCACCACCGACACCGGACGCCGCCTTGGCGTGGTGGGTGAGGTGATGGTGGACATCGACCGCCGTGAGGTGGTGGCCCTGGGTCTGCGCGATAACCCTCTCACCCGGTTTCTGCCGGGCCTGCCCCGCTGGATGCCCCTGGAGCAGATCCGCCAGGTGGGTGATGTGATCCTGGTGGATTCGCTCGATTCCCTCTCGGAATCGTTCAATCCCGATCGTTACAACCGGGTGATCAACTGCCAGGTGGTGTCGGAATCGGGCGAGCAGCTGGGCCGGGTGCTGGGCTTCAGCTTCGATATCGAAACCGGTGAACTGGTCACTGTGGTGGTGGGCGCTCTGGGGGTTCCCTTGCTTGGCGAGGGCATCCTCAGCACCTGGGAACTGCCGGTGGAGGAGATCGTGAGCTCCGGGCCCGATCGGATCATCGTGTACGAGGGCGCGGAAGAGAAGCTCAAGCAGCTCAACAGCGGCTTGCTCGAGAAGCTGGGGATTGGCGGTGGCAGCCTCGAGCGCGAGGAGCGCGAGCGCTATCGCCTCAACATGGTGCCGGTGGAAAACCAGCTGCCGGCCGGACAGCCCAGTGAGCAGGAGCAGCGGCGGCTGGCCGCGGCGCAGGAGCAGCGCTTCCAACCCCAGCGCGAGGAGGAAATGGAATATGTGGAGGTGGAGCAGCGCCAGCGGGCCCGTGAGCCCCAGCGCCTTTATCTCGATGATGAGCGGGATGCTGATCCCTACAGCGACCGCAATGCCTACCGCGAGCCCGAGCCATTCCGGGGTGGCGATCGCGATCGCTATGGAGAGCCAGAGCGCTACGACCGCCGCGAGCAGCGCTATGGCGAAGAGCGCCGTGCTCAGCCCCGTGCTCAAGGGCGTTATGGGGAACCGTTGGATGTGGAGGCCGAGCCGCTCGAGGATCCCTACCGCTCCCGTCCGGAGCGGCAGGGTCCAACGCAGAGCCCTGTGGATGAGGACCCCTGGGCTTGATCAGCCCAGGGCTTTGAACTCCAGCGAGGCGGAATTCACGCAGTAACGCAAGCCAGTGGGGGTGGGGCTGTCTTCGAACACATGGCCCAGATGGGATTCACAGCGGGCGCAGCGAATCTCGGTGCGCACCATCCCATGGCTTTCATCGCGGAGTGTGGTGATGGCATTGCGGTTCACGCCCTCCCAGAAACTGGGCCAGCCGGTTCCGGAATCGAACTTGGTGGCTGAGCTGAACAGCTCGGCCCCGCAGCACACGCACTGGTAGGTGCCGGTGCCCTTGTGGTTCCAATAGGCGCCGGTGAAGGCCCGTTCCGTTCCTCCTTTGCGGGTGATCTGGAACTGCTCAGGACTGAGCTGGGCCTGCCATTCAGCGTCGGAACGCTCCAGCTTGCTGCCGGCTTCAGCCATTGTTTCGTTGAAAAAGTGGCATCAACCTAAGCAGTGGGCTCCGCTGGCGGCAGCAGGCGTTCCACCAAGGCGGCCAGTGCCGCCACCGCCCCCGGTTGTCCCCTCAGGCTGCGCAGGTCTTCGCGCATGCCTGCCAGCCGCTGGGGTTGCTCCAGCCATTCACGGGCCTCCTCGGCGATGGCTTCTGGGGAGATGGCCCCCACCCGTTCCGGTACCACCAGGCGGCCGGCGCTGATGTTGGGCCAGGCCAGGAAGCCACGGCGGTTGAGGCGCCAGGTGGTGATGGCAATGCCGATCAGCCAGCGCAGCAGCGGCAGCCGTGCCACCACCCCCACCCAGCCATCCCAGGCCTGCATCACATGCAGATGCTGGGTGGGCAGTAGCACCAGCATCGGCACCCCCAGGGCGCCCAGCTCGGCGGTGTTGGCTCCCACCGTGGTGAGGGCCAAGGCGCATTGGCTCAGGGGGCCATGGGCCGGGTGCTCCTCCACCAGCAGGATGCGGGTGCCAGCGCTGGTCAGCAGCCAGCGCTGACCCTCCCGTTCCACCAGCTCTGGCACCTGTGTGCCGTAGAAGCGCTGCAGTGGGTTGCTCGCGCCGGCGTAGGCCTGCAGCTCCGCCACCGAGGTGGTGGGGGCCACCGCCAGCAGGAACTGGGTTTGGCTCCGCTGCTGCGCCAGGGCATCGGCGCAGCGCAGCAGAAATGGCATGCCCACCTGCAACTTGGCCCGTTTTGAGCCCGGCAGCAGGGCCACCCATTCCCCTGCTGGCAGCGGTGTGTTGCTGCGCGCTGATTCCGATAGATCAGCCATCAGATCGCCCACCACGGAGCAGCGCTCCTGCCAGCGCGGCGCCAAACGCTCGCTGGCGGCGGCGCCCATGGCGGCGATGTGATCGTTCCAGCGGGGCCAGCGGGCCACCCATTCGGCGTAGGTGAGATGGCGATAGCCCAGCCGCGCTGAGAGCAGCACGGTCCAGAACTGATCGCCGCCGAGAAACACCACCACGCCCTTCCGGGGCCAGGGGCCATGGCGCCTGGGGCGCAGCAGCAACCACCAGAAGCGGCTGGCGGGCAGCACCCGGCTGAACAGGCCCATCCCTTGAGCCACGCTGGCTTCACTGCCGGTGGCATTGGGGCAGGGCACGAGCACCAGCCGCAGCTCGCTGCTGGATTCAGATGCCAGTGGCCGCAACGGGATGTCGCGATGCAATCGCTGAGCGAGCGGCCGCACCCAGGTCGTGAGTTCGCCTGGTCCGTTGCAGACCAGGACGATGGCTCTCGATGGCTCTGATGCGGATGGCGAGACTTGAACTCGCAAGACCGAAGTCACACGCCCCTCAAACGTGCGTGTCTACCAATTCCACCACATCCGCGTGGCCTGCCTTTTGGGCAGGAGGAAAGCGTACCAGTCGATCTGGCGCCCTGGCGAGGGGGCTGGAACGGCGCTGATAAAATCAGCCGCTGCGGAGGGCCCCCATGGGCATTGGCAAGCTTCTGATCGCCAACCGGGGCGAAATCGCTCTGCGGATCATCCGCACCTGCCGAGAGCTCGGCATTGAAACCGTGGCTGTTTACAGCACGGTGGATCGCAACGCTCTGCATGTGCAGTTGGCTGATGAAGCGGTCTGCGTGGGGGATCCCCCGAGCGGCCGCAGTTATCTCAATATCCCGAATATCATCGCGGCGGCCACGTCCCGCGGTGCCGATGCCATCCACCCCGGCTATGGCTTTCTGGCCGAAAACGATCGCTTTGCCGAGATCTGCAGCGCCCACGGGCTGATCTTTGTGGGCCCATCGCCCGAGTCGATCCGGGCCATGGGCGATAAGTCCACCGCGAAAGCCACGATGCAGCGGGTGGGGGTGCCCACCATCCCCGGGAGTGATGGATTGCTGGAGAGCGTGGAGGAAGCGGCCAAGGTGGCCGCCTCCATGGGCTATCCGGTGATGATCAAGGCCACCGCCGGCGGTGGTGGCCGCGGCATGCGTTTGGTGCGCAGCGCCGATGAGCTCGAAAGCCTTTTCAAGGCTGCCCAGGGTGAGGCGGAGGCCGCCTTTGGCAACCCGGGGCTCTACATGGAGAAATTCATCGAGCGCCCCCGCCACGTGGAGGTGCAGATCCTTGCCGACCGTTTCGGCAATGTGGTGCATCTCGGTGAGCGCGATTGCTCGATCCAGCGCCGCCACCAGAAGTTGCTGGAGGAAGCCCCCAGCCCGGGCCTTGATCCAGAAACCCGCCGCCGCATGGGGGAAGCCGCTGTGGCGGCCGCCCGCTCCATCGGTTACGAGGGCGCCGGCACCGTGGAATTCCTGCTGGATGCCTCGGGTGCCTTCTATTTCATGGAGATGAACACCCGGATCCAGGTGGAGCATCCCGTGACCGAGGTGGTCACCGGAGTGGATCTGATTGCCCAGCAACTCATCATTGCCGCTGGTGAGCCGCTCAAGCTCCATCAGGAGCAGATCCAGCTGCGCGGCCATGCGATCGAGTGCCGCATCAATGCCGAAGACCCGCGCCATGGCTTCCGCCCATCCCCGGGCACCATTTCCGGTTGGCTGCCTCCCGGTGGCCCGGGGGTGCGGATTGATAGCCACGTGTACACGGGCTACGACATCCCCCCCTTCTACGACTCACTGATCGGCAAGTTGATCATCTGGGCCG
>JAYKIT010000110.1:0-10272 GCA_035285765.1 Synechococcus sp.
TGGCCCAGCTCACCCAGCGTTATGCCCTGCAGTCCATCCTGGCCAGCACCTCGGAAGAGGGGTATCAGGTGAGTGAGCAGCGCCAGGCTGCCGATGGCTCGATCGAACTGGTGGTCACCCGTTGGCAGGGATGAGCGCCATGAGGTTGCGCTGATGGTTGATCCCGGCCTCGCGTTTGGTGCGGCTCCCCTCAGCGCGGCTGAAGCTGCTTGCACGGGCAAGGAGCCTCTGCTGGGGGGAACCCTGCGCGATAAGGCGGTGTGGGTGGATGAGGCGGTGTGCATCGGCTGTCGCTATTGCGCCCACGTGGCCTGCAACACCTTTGTGGTGGAACCGAATTACGGCCGCTCGCGTGTGATCCGCCAAGACGGCGACAGCGGCGAGTGCGTTCAAGAAGCGATCGACACCTGTCCTGTGGATTGCATCCATTGGGTGGAGTTTGAGCAGCTCCAGGAGCTGCAGGAACGGCTGGCCGGTCAGCAGCTGTTGCCCCTGGGGTTGCCCTCCACGGCACGGTTGAAGCGCACCCTGCCCCGGCCATGATCCCCACCCGGCGATTCGGGCGCACAGAGCTGCCGATGCCCCTGCTCAGCCTTGGGGGGATGCGCTTTCAGCAGAGCTGGAGTGATCTCGAGCCCAGCGCCATCGAAGCGGAGAGCCAGCGCAACCTCGAAGCCACCTTGGCAGCCGCTGTGGCGGCAGGCTTCCATCACATCGAAACAGCCCGGTATTACGGCACCTCAGAACTGCAATTGGGGCCAGCGCTGCGGCGCCATCCCGATCCGCAGCGGATTCTGCAAACCAAAATTCCTCCGCGGGAGGATCCCGCCCAGTTCGAGGCGGAGCTGCAGCGCAGTTTTGAGCTGCTTGGTGTGCAGCGAGTGGATCTGTTGGCCGTGCATGGCCTCAACCTGGCGGAGCACCTGGAGCAAACCCTGCGGCCAGGGGGCTGCCTCGAGGTGTTGCGCCGTTGGCAGGCGGAAGGAGCCATTGGTCATGTGGGATTTTCCACCCATGGCTCCCTGGAGTTGATCGAGGCGGCGATCGCCAGTGATGTCTTCGATTACGTGAACCTGCATT
Organism: Synechococcus sp.; assembly: GCA_035285765.1. Lineage (GTDB taxonomy): Bacteria > Cyanobacteriota > Cyanobacteriia > PCC-6307 > Cyanobiaceae > RCC307. The sequence goes on from JAYKIT010000110.1 coordinate 1,081, forward strand.
GGTATTACATCCGGCAGCACAACGACCCGGCACTCACGGCGGCCCGCGAGCGCGATATGGGGGTGTTCCTGATCAGCCCCACCGATAAGGGGGGGCATCTGCACACACCCTCGGAGCGGTTGCAGCAGCTCTGCGCCCCCTTGCATCCCATCGTGTTCAACGATCTGTTTTGCCTCAGTGATCCGCGGGTGCACACCATCAGCGTGGGAGCGGCTCGCCCCGCCGATCTCGCGTTGCATCTGCAGGCGGTGCAGCAACTGGATCAGGCTCAGGTGCTGGTGCCTGCGATCGCCGAACGGTTGCAGCAGGGACTGGAGGAACGCTTGGGGAAGCCTTGGCTCGAGCAGTGGCAGCAGGGGTTGCCGGCTTGGCGCGACACGCCCGGCGAGTTGAATCTGCCGGTGCTGCTGTGGTTGCACACCCTCTTGCAGGGGTGGGATTTGGAGGGGTTTTGTCAGGCCCGTTACGGCCTGCTGGGCAATGGCAGCCACTGGTTCCCAGGGCGTAACGCCAATCGCTTTGAGGCGGGTGTTGAGGAGCCGCAGGCTGTGAGTGAAGCGCAGCTGCTGAGCGTGCTGCAGCACAGCCCCATTCGGCACCAGGTGCCGGCGATCCTCCGGCAACTGAAGCAGCGCTTTGGTGGCCAGCAGGTGAAGCGACTCGGCCCCTGAGCTCAGGCCAGGGGCTGCTTGCCGGGTACCCCCACCGCCCGGGGGTAGCTGCGGGGGCATGGCCCCTTGGGGCGCAGGGGGATCACATGGCGTTGGCCGCGTTCCGCCGGAAGTTCCATCGCCTGCACCGCACCGAGATCGGCATTCAGCAACGCCGCAGCCCGCTGCAGCTGACGCTGGTCGTCATCGCCCCATTGGCCGCGGTAGAGCAGGGCGGTGCCATCGGCCTGCAGCAGGGGCACAAGGTATTCGGCCACCACGGGTGCAGCGGCCACGGCCCGGGCCACCGCCAGGTCAAAGCGGCCGCGGCAGCTGGGATCCCGGCCACTCTTCTCGGCCCGCTCGCACCGCAGTTGCACCCGCTGCTTGAGCCCCAGCTCCTGGGCCATGGCTTCCACCGCCTGCAATTTGCGCCCCACCGAGTCCACCAGGGTGAGCTGGGCTTCAGGGAGGGCAATGGCCATCGCCAAGCCTGGAAACCCCCCGCCGGTACCCACATCGATCACCCGCAGCGGTGCGCTGGCCGCCAGCCAGGGGCCCAGGGGCCAGAGGCTGTCGAACACCTGGCTGATCCAGTAGTCCTCACCCTCCACCAGGCGGGTGAGGTTCACGCGGCTGTTCCATTGCCGCAGCAGGATTTGCAGTTGCTCAAACTGCTGAACCTGCGCAGCTGTGGGCTGCCAGCCGAGCAGCTCCCAGGGGGCGGAGGAGGACAGGGGGCATCAGGCAACCTCTCTAGGATTGCAAGCCGTGGTTCCCGCTGCCGCTTTGGCTGCTCCGCCCCCCAGCCTCTACCAACTGCTTGAGCTGTCGCCGCAAGCCAGTGCCGAGCAGGTACGCAGCGCCTTCCGCAGCCTCAGCAAGCGCTTCCACCCCGACACCACAACGCTGCCCCAGGAGGAGGCCGGTCGCCGCTTCCGCCAGCTGCAGGAGGCCATGGAGGTGTTGGGGGATCCTGAGCAGCGCCGCCGTTACGACGCCCAGCTGCGGGCTCAGGCCCTCAACCGCCAGGCCATACAACGTGCCCAGGTCCAGGCCAATGCCTGGCGCCCTAATACCGATCCCCCGGTGCGACGTCCCCTCTCCGGTGGTGAATGGTTCGCGCTGCTGCTGCTGGCTCTGGCCTTGGGGTTCAGCCTGGTGCTGGGGCTGGGCATGGCCTGGTGGCGGGGCCTGGAGCTGGTGGAAACCGGTGCGCCCCAGCACTGGCTGCAGAGCTGGCAGGAGCGCTTGATGCCTGCACCCCAACCAGAACCCCTGCCTCCGGCTGAGCTCAGCCTTGAGCCCGAGCAGCCCTCCGCCCCTGCGCTTCCCACCTGAATGCTTCCCAGTTCCGATACGCCGCTCTACAGCCACCCCCTGCCGGAACTGGAGCAGTGGCTGCAGGCCAGTGGCTTTGAGAAATCGCCCGCCGATCCCTGCCGTTGGACCCTGGTGCGACCCCAGTGGAGCGCTGAACTGGTGCTGCAGAGCGATGGCCTGGTGATCAGTTGGAGCGCTGAAGGCCGCAGCACCCAACGGGGCTTCTCCTATGGCCTCAGCCGTGCCGATCTCGAGGCGGCGATCCTGGCTGGCCCCTAGAGCTGTTGCAGCACGCTGGTCAGCACGCTGTAGCAGCGCTCCAGCTCCGCATCGGTGATGCAGAGCGGCGGCATCAAATACACCACCGAACCCAGGGGCCGCACGAATAAACCCTGCTCCAGGCAGCGCCGTTGCACCTCCAGGCCGATCGGCTGCAGGTAGCCGCTGGCGCCACTGAGTTCAAAGGCGGCGATGCTGCCCAGCAGGCGGGGCCGTACTACTCGCGTCAGCGTGGCCAGCTGCTGCAACAGCGGTCGGTGGCGCGCTTCGATGCCGCTGTAGCGCTGCGGTTCGGCCTGCAGCAACTCCAGGCTGGCCACCGCGGCGGCGCAGCCCAGGGGGTTGGCGGTGAAGCTGTGGCCATGGAAGAAGGTGCGGTCGTCTTCGGGGCCCACGAATTGCTGATACAGCGTTTCGCTGGCCAGGGTCACGCCCATCGGTAGGAATCCGCCGGTGAGCCCCTTGGAGAGGGCCACGATGTCGGGTTGGATGCCGGCCCGCAGCGAGGCAAACAGGGAGCCGCAGCGGCCGAAGCCCGTGAGCACCTCATCGGCGATCAGCAGGGCGCCGGCCTGCTGCACCCGCTGCTGCACCGCCTGCAGGAACTGGGGGCGCACCATGGCCATGCCGCCGGCCCCCTGCAGCAGCGGTTCGAGGATCACCGCCACGGTGGGGGTGTCCAGCAGCTGCTCCAACCGGGCCAGGGCGGCCGCTTCGCGCTGCTCGATGCTGTCATCCCCCCACCAGGTGGCCGGCCAGGGGGCCCTGGCCACCGCACACAGCAGCGGTTCAAAGGGGGCGCTGAACAGGCCCCGCTCCCCCACGGCCATCGCGCCGAAGGTGTCGCCGTGATAGGCCCCTTCAAAGGCAATCAGTTGGCGTCGCTCGCCCCCCTGGCGCCAGCTCTGCTGCCAGGCCATCTTCAGCGCCACCTCCACGGCGGTGGAGCCGTTGTCGGAGAAGAACATCCGCTCCAGCCCGGGCCAGAGGGCACACACCCGTTCGGCCAGGGTGCTGGCGGGCCCATGGCGGAAGTTGGCAAAGATCACCTGCTCCAGCGTGCTGGCCTGCTGGGCAATGGCCGCGGCAATGCTGGGCTCGCTGTGGCCGTGCAGGGTGACCCACCAGCTGCTGATGCCATCGATCAGGCGGCGGCCATCCTCCAGCTCCAGCCACACCCCCTGGCCGTGGCGCACCGGCAGCGGTGCAGGACCGCGCCCGGGCTGGGTGAAGGGGTGCCAGAGGTGCGGATGCCAGCCGTTGCTGGCGCCGGGATCAGTCATGGGGGCGGGCCATGCGGGCGGGGTTCACCGCTTGCTCAAAGGCTTCGCTGCTGATCGCATCCAGGCTGAGGGCAGCCTGCTTGAGGCTCAGCCCCTCACTGTGGGCGTGCAGTGCGATCTTGGCGGCCCTGTCGTAGCCGATCACGGGCGCCAGCGCGGTGACCAGCATCAATGATTGATCGCGGAAGTGCTCCACCTTGGCGTGGTTCACCTCCATGCCCTCCACCAGGTGCTGCACCAGGGTGCGGCAGCAATCGCTGAGCAGCTGGCCGCTGCTCAGCAGGTTCAGCCCCAGCAGTGGTTTGTACACATTCATCTGTAGATGGCCGCCGCTGCCGCCAATGGCCACGGCCTGATCCAGGCCGAGCACCTGGGCGGTGGCCATGGCCACCGCTTCGCATTGGGTGGGGTTCACCTTGCCCGGCATGATCGAGCTGCCCGGCTCGTTGGCCGGTAGCTGCAGTTCCCCCAGCCCAGCGCGGGGGCCGCAGGCCAGCAGGCGAATGTCGTTCACGATCTTGTGCAGCGCTCCGGCCAGGAGCCGTAGCCGTGCCATCTGCTGCACCAGGGCGTCGTGGCTGCCCATCAGCGCAAAGCGGTTGCCATCGCCGCGCCAGTTCACCCCCTCCCAGCGGCTGAGCAGGGCGCAGGCCTCGGCCGTGAAACTCGGCGGGGCCCCAAGCCCCGTGCCCACGGCGGTGCCGCCGAGGGGAATGCAGCGCAGCTCCTCAAATCCCGCTTCGATCCGCCCAGCGGCATTGGCGAGCTGGGCAGCCCAGCCCCCCACCTCCTGGCCGAGGGTGAGCGGCACCGCATCCTGCAGATGGGTGCGGCCGATCTTCACCACATCAGTCCAGGCGGCTGCCTTCTGCTCCAGGGCGTTCACCAGCTGTTGCAGGGCCGGCAGTAGCTCCAGCCGCTGCTGCCGTTCAGCCGCCAGATGGATGGCGCAGGGGAACACATCGTTGGTGCTCTGGCTGCGGTTCACATGGTCGTTGGGGTGCACGGTGGCCTTGCTGCCGCGCGGCTGGCCAGCCAGCTCGCAGGCGCGGTTGGCGATCACCTCATTCACATTCATGTTGGTTTGGGTGCCGCTGCCGCTCTGCCAGCTGGAGAGGGGAAACTCGCCATCGAGCGAACCGGCCTCCACCTCGCTGGCGGCCTGGCTGATCCATTGGCAGCGCTCGGCATCGATCAGCCCCAGGGCGGTGTTGGTGTGCACGGCGGCCCGCTTGAGCGTGGCAATGGCGTGGATCAGCGGCAGGGGAACCGGGTCGTTGCCGAGCCGGAACTGCTGGCGCGCCCGTTCGGTTTGGGCACCCCAGTAGCGCTCAGCGGGCACCTGCACCTGGCCGAGGCTGTCGCTCTCGAGGCGCCACTGCGCGATTGTTGAGTTGCGCTGATCAGACATAAAAGAATTTGGAGAGCGGCGGAGTTCTTAATCCTTCCTCTCTATCACTAAGCCTGTGTGGCCAGGGCCTAGCTGATGCTCGAGCACTTGCTCCCCCCGTTGAATACAAAAAATCTGCCGTGGATGGATACCCTCCATCCGATCGTGGTCCACTTCGTGATCGCGATGGCGCTGATCTCAGTGGTGTTCGACCTGATTGGTGCGCTGAGCCAGAAAAAGAATCTCTATGAGGTGAGTTTCTGGAATCTGGTGGTGGCCACGGTGGCCATCTTTGTGGCGATCATCTTCGGTCAGGTGGAGGCGGGGCTGGCGAATCCCTACGGCGCCTCCCGCGATCTGCTCAGCTACCACAGCACCCTGGGCTGGTCGCTTTCGGGGGTGCTCTCCCTGCTCACCGGCTGGCGCTATGTGGTGCGTCAGAAAGATCCCACGGTGTTGCCGCTGGGTTATCTGGTGCTCGATGGGGTGTTGGCCGTGTTGGTGTGCACCCAGGTGTATTTGGGCAACATGCTCGTTTGGGTGTATGGCCTGCACACCGTGCCGGTGGTGGAGGCGATGCGCAGTGGGGTGATCTCATGATCATGGCGTTTGGCTTGCTCTCGCCAATCAGCGAAATCGCTGATTCCCTTGGCCCCAATCAGCTGCCCTATCGCCTGCCGTTGCACCCGAACTTGGTGCATTTCACGATCGGCCTGTTTGCGATCGGCATCGCCTTTGATTTCGCCGGGGCGTTCTATCCACTGGAGAAGCGGGTGTTCCGCTTTTTAGCCCTGCCGGTCACCCGGGTGGGATTTCACGATGTGGGTTGGTACAACGTGCTGGCCTGCAGTGTGATCACCTTCTTCACGGTGGCGGCGGGTTTCTACGAAATGCTGCTGGCCGTTCCCCTGCAGGGGGTGACCAGCGTTTTGGGCCAGAACGCCATCACCACGATGTTGTGGCACGGCGTGGGCGGTGTGGCCCTGCTGCTGATCATTGTGGCCATGGCGATTTGGCGCGGTTTTCAGCGCTTTGCCTGGCGCCGTGATCTCGGTCGCCAGGTGAGTTGGCTTTACCTGAGCGCCGGGGTGCTGATCCTGCTGCTGATGGGGTTGCACGGCAGCCTCGGTGCCTGGCTGGCGGGTGAATTCGGGGTGCACATCACCGCCGACCAGTTGCTGGCGGCCGGTGCCAATGTTCAGGAGGTGCTGCCATGACCAGCGCAACGCCGCCCCGCAAGGGGCTCTCGCCCGCTGCCCTGGTGATCATCGCGATTGCCGTGACGCTCAATCTGCTGCTGAGCCTGCTGATGGCCCACTGGTCGCATCAGTGGCTGCCGCCGCAGGCTTCCACCGCGGCCCCCTACGTGGACAACCTGTTCGCTCTGGAAACGGGCATTGGCACCTTTGTGTTTCTCGGCTGCACCGGGGTGATGGCCTGGACCGTGCTGTTCAACCGGGCGCCCAAGTACGACGAAAGCTATGGGGCACCGATTGAAGGCAACACGCGGCTCGAGATCACCTGGACCTTGATTCCCACAGTGGTGGTGTTTGCCATTGCTATCTATTCGATGCAGGTGAACGACAAGCTCGATGCCCTGGGGCCGAAGCAGAAATATGCGATTGGCTCTGATCCTGTGGCCGCGGCAGTGGTGGATCCCCGCGCCACGGTGGGGCCGATTGATGTGATCGCCAGGCAATGGAACTGGGAGTTTATTTACCCAGATGGTGTGCGCAGTTCTGAGCTGCACCTTCCAATTAATCAGAGGGTGAATTTTCGCCTGGTGAGTGAGGATGTGAATCACAGCTTTTATGTGCCGGCATTTCGCCTTAAGCAAGACATCATTCCCGGCAGTGTGATTTCGTACAGCCTCACACCCACGCGCGAGGGGCGTTATCGCTTGCGTGATGCCATGTTCAGTGGCGCTTATTTCTCACAAAATCAAACCGATGTGATCGTTGAGTCTGAAGCTGATTACAAGGCCTGGCTCAAGGCCAGCGCCAGCCGGCCGCTGCAGCCGGGATTGAGTCCTGGCACCGAGCTCTATGCCAAGCGCTTGGCCAAGGGAAACAAGGGCTGGGCCACGGTGCCGCCGGCCCCAGCCCCCATGGTGAATGACCCCGGTGATGCCTCCATCCCCCACGACGCCTGAGCACGATGACGAGCACCAACTTTGATCCCCGCATCCTCAAGGCGCCCCATCCGGTTCCGGGGGCGCCGGACAACTGGAAGCGCTTCTTCAGTTTCAACACCGATGCCAAGGTCATCGGGATTCAGTACATCGCCACCTCCTTTTTCTTTCTGCTGGTGGGTGGCCTTTTGGCCATGATCGTGCGTGGCGAGTTGATCACGCCAGAGGCTGATCTGGTGGATCCCACCGTGTACAACGGCCTCTACACGATGCACGGAACAGTGATGCTGTTCCTGTTTCTCTTCCCGGTGCTCAACGGCCTCAATAACCTGTTGATCCCCACCATGATCGGTGCCCCCGACATGGCTTTCCCGAAGCTCAATGCTGCCGCGTTCTGGCTGGTGCCGGTGTTTGCGCTGCTGCTGATGGCGAGCTTTTTTGTTCCCGGTGGGCCAGCCCAGGCGGGCTGGTGGTCCTATCCGCCGATCAGTATTCAGAACCCCTTGGGTTTGTTTATCAATGGCCAGCAATTGTGGCTGCTGGCAGTGGCGCTGTCGGGGGTGTCGTCAATTTTTGGTGCGATCAATTTCGTGACCACGATCGTGCGCATGCGTGCCCCTGGGATGGGCTTTTTCAAGATGCCGCTCTATTGCTGGACGGCCTGGGGCGCTCAGACCCTGCAGCTGGTGGGTCTGCCAGCCCTCACGGGCGGCGCAATCATGCTGCTGTTTGATCTCAGCTTCGGCACCAGTTTCTTCCGGCCTGAAGGCGGTGGTGATCCAGTGCTCTATCAGCATTTTTTCTGGTTCTATTCACATCCGGCGGTGTATGTAATGGTGCTGCCGGTGTTCGGCATCTTCTCGGAGGTGTTCACCTGCTATGCCCGCAAGCCCCTGTTTGGCTACAAGTTTGTGGCTGTGGCTTCGTTTGGGATTGTGTTCCTGGCGTTGATTGTTTGGGTGCATCACATGTTCTACACAGGCACGCCGAACTGGATGCGCATTCTGTTCATGTTCACCACGATGCTGATCGCCATTCCCACAGGGGTGAAGGTGTTTGCCTGGGTGGCCACGCTCTGGGGCGGCAAGCTGCGGCTCAGTACGCCGATGCTGTTCTGCCTGGGTGGATTGGTGAATTTCATCTTTGCCGGCATCACTGGCATCATGCTGGGCACCGTGCCGATCGATATCCATGTGGGCAACACCTATTTCGTGGTGGCCCATTTCCATTACGTGATTTTCAACGCCATTGTGCTGGGTGTGTTTGCTGCCATCTATCACTGGTTTCCCAAGTTCACTGGCCATATGTATTACGAGGGGCTTGGCAAGCTCCATTTCGCCCTCACCTTCATCGGCTGCACGCTCAATTGGCTGCCGCTGCACTGGGCGGGGCTGATGGGCATGCCCCGGCGGGTGGCCTCCTACGACCCGGAATTCGCCATCTGGAATGTGATCGCCAGCATTGGGGCGTTCATCCTCGGTGTGGCGGCGATTCCCTTCATCCTCAATATGGTGAGCTCATGGGCTCGGGGGCCGAAGGCACCGCCCAATCCCTGGGGCGCCATCGGCCTGGAGTGGCTGCTGCCATCGCCGCCGCCGGCTGAGAACTTTGAAAACGATGTGCCCACTGTGCTCAATAACCCCTACGGCTACGGCTTGGACACCCCCTTTGTTCAAGACGAGGCCTATTACGTTCGCCGCGCTCAGGAGGCCTGATCCATGACCAGTTCTGATCCAACGCTTCAGCTCAATCACACCCCAGGTCATGTGAAGCATGACGGCCATAACCTTACGGGCTTTGTGATTTTTCTGTGCTCTGAGAGCATCATCTTCCTGGCTTTCTTTGCTGGCTTTGCTCTGTTCAAGATCACCTCGCCTGAGTGGTTGCCACCTGGTGTGGAGGGCTTGGAGGTGAAGATGCCGCTGATCAACACGATTGTGTTGGTAAGTTCAAGTTTCGTGGCTTACTTTGCCGAGCGTTATCTGCATAAGGGCAATCTCTGGGGCTTTCGCATTGTGTGGTTCATCACCATGCTGATGGGCTCATATTTTGTTTATGGCCAGTACGTGGAATGGTCGAGCCTGGAATTTGGCTTGGGCAGTGGGGTGTTTGGTGGCACGTTTTACCTGCTTACCG
>JAYKIT010000111.1:0-10960 GCA_035285765.1 Synechococcus sp.
TGCCAACGGGTGACCACCAGTTCGATCGAGCCATCGGCAGCCTGGCGCTGCTCACTCACCTGATACCCCTCTTCCGAGGTGCTGGCCAGGATGGACTGCAGGGCATAACGCTGGGTGAGCTGGGCCAGAAAGCGCTCCACCGGCACCGGCTGGTTCCAAAGCTCCAGATCGGTCACCAGCTCGTAGCGCTGCTCAGCACTGTTCCAACGGAACCCGATATCGGCACCACCCTCCTGGGGGCAGCAGAGATCGGCCTGCACGGTCTGACCGCGATAGCCACGCACAGGCTGCTCACCAGCGCTGGGCTGCTGGCCCAGATCCTTCAGCGCTGCCAGCAGCGCCTCACGATCGCGGAGCTCAGTTCGAACCGTGCTGAAGTGCGACATGGTTGCCTTGCTGTACGGATTGGGTGTCGGTGGCCTGGAGGTAGTGGTCAGCGGTGGGTTTCACAGAACTAACCGTGCCCAGGCGGGCTTCGATCGAGCGGGTGAGCTCTTGGCAGCCGGCCCCCTGCACACCCTCAACAAGCTCCTCCACGCGGCCATCGGGCCGGATGCGGAAGCGAATGCTCTGTTGGGGCACAGGACACCAGCGTCTTGGTGGCAGATGTTAGCCAGCTCAAGCCGAATTTGCTCCGACCTAACCGATCAAGCCCTCCTCCACCAGCATCTGCAAGCGATTCAGCAGCTCTGCATCCTCCAGCTGCTCCAGCGCGGAACGGGCGTCTTGACGCACGCCAGGGTCGCAATCGTGGAGCAAGGCCTGCAGCAACCCCTCCTCCAGCTGGCGCTGGCGTTCGGGCGGCAATTCCGGATGCAACCGCCCCAGGCCCCAGGCGCAGTTGCTGCGCACCGCAGCGGCCCCATCCACCTGCAGGGTTTGCAGCAGTTCAGCGGTGACCGGATCGATCTGAGCAGGATGGGCCAGGGCCACATCCACCAGGGAACCGGCTGACCACAACCGCACCGAGGCGTTGTCGTAGCGCAGGGCCCGCAGCAGATCGGGAATCACCGCGGCATCGGCGTAGTTGCCCAGAGTCCAGGCCAGGGCACGACGCACATAGGCATTGCTATCGAGCTGAAACAACTGCTGCAGCTGCGGCAGAGCAGCGCCGTAGGGATTACGCCCCAGGGCATACACCGCACTCATGCGCAGGATCGGGCAGCTGCTGCTCAGCAGCGGCACCACGAGGGGATGGGCACGGCTGTCACGGTGTTCGCAAAACAGCTTGAGCCCCTGGAGCTGTTGCTCATGGTTGCCGCGCAGGTTGTCGAGGGCCTCCAGCAGCAACGCTTCCGGGGGGCCATCAGAACCATCGAGCTCCTCGATCAGATCGAGAGGATCCGGGGCCTCTTCCTGCAGGAGTTCGCCCTCCAGCAGCTCCAGCTCGATGTTCAGATCTGTGCTTTCCGCCATGAACTCAGCTGATCGGGGCCGGAGCGGCCATGTCGCCAGGAAGCCAGATTCTCGCGCTCACGGCAAACAGGGCCAGGCCAAACACCAGCAGGATGAAGGCCGGTAGCAGTTTGGAGCGAAAGAAGGACACAACAAGCTCAATCCGAAGTGCATTGTGGGCCCTGCCGGACCGGTCCAGATCCCTGGAACTCCGCCATTGTGGTGGATCCGCTGCCAATCCTCGACCCCATGGGCACAGCTCAACCCGGAGCCGGTGCGATCAACACCACGGGCGCCTGGCGACGCACCCTCAGCGTGGGTGTGGAAGGCTTCGCCAGCGGCCTGCCGTTGATGAGCATCAGCTCACTGATGCAGGGCTGGCTCACGGCCAGCGGCATTCCAGTGGCGATGGTGGGCCTGATCGGTGTGATCGAGCTGCCCTACACGCTCAAGTTGTTCTGGGCGCCCTTGATGGACCGCTGGGCCATTCCCTGGCCCGACCGGCGGCGCGGCTGGATCGCGCTGCTGCAGCTGTTGATCGGTGTGGGGCTGCTGAGCTTCACGCTGCTGGAACCTGCAGCCGATCCCTCCCAGCTGGCCGTGATCGGTGCAATGGCACTCACCGTGGCGGTGCTCAGCGCCTCCCAAGACGTGGTGGTGGATGCCTATCGCACGGATCTGCTGCCCGATCAGGAGCGGGGGCTCGGGGCAGCGTCAGCCACCCTTGGCTACCGCCTGGCCATGCTGTTCATCACCGCCGGCGGCTTCTTCATCGCCGGCAGTTTCGGCTGGCAAACGGCTTTCGCCACCGCGGGCAGCGTGATGCTGTTGATGGCACCGCTGACCCTGCTGGCCCCCAAATTGGGTGCGATTGCCCACCCGGTGCCCAACCTGAAGGCCGCCGTGGTGGGGCCCGCCCGCGAGTTCCTGGGCCGCACGGGCCGCCGCCGCTCAGTGCTGATCCTGCTGCTGGTGCTGCTGTACCGCTGGCCCGATGGCCTGCTGGGGCTGATGGCGGTGCCCTTCCTGATCCAATCCGGCTTCAGTCCGGAACTGATCGGCGCTGTGCAGGGGGGCTGGGGCATCGCCGCGGCCATGCTGGGCACCGCCTGCGGTGGGCTCTTCTTCTCCCGCCTTGGCTTGAATCGCGCCCTCTGGCTCTATGGCGCCATCGGCGCCCTCAGCAACCTGGCCTACTGGGCCCTGGCCCGTTACGGCGGAGGCACCAAGGGGCTGCTGATGGCCGTGAGTGTGGAGAACTTCTGCAGCGGAATGATGGTGAGCGCCTTTCTGGCGTTGCTGATGAGCCTCTGCAACCCACGCTTTTCAGCAGCGCAGTACGCGCTGCTCTCAGGGGTGTATGCCCTGAGCCGCTCGGTGCTGGCCAGCCCCGGGGGCTTGGTGGCCGAACAGCTGGGCTGGACCAGTTTCTTCGTGCTCACGATGGCCGCAGCGGTGCCCTCGTTCCTGCTGCTGGCCGTGGTGGCACCGTGGCGGGAAAGCCGTCCACGGGGAGCCTTCGACCCCAGCCGCGACGCCACCTAAAGCCCCTGGCGTTGGCGGCGCAGCTGGCCGCAGGCGGCATCTTGATCCAAACCGCGGCTGGCACGCACACTCACCGCCACGCCGCGCTGCTTCAGGGCCGCGGCAAACGCCTCCACCTGGCCGGGGGCCGGCCGCTGAAAGCTCTCCTCCTCAATCGGGTTGTAGGGGATCAGATTCACGTGGCTCTGGAAGCCACGCACGCGCTCAGCCAGTGCTGCAGCCTGCTGCGGGCTGTCGTTCAGCCCCCCCAGCAGGATGTATTCGAAGCTCACGCGGCGGCCGCTGAGGTTCACGTAATGGCGGCAGTCATCGAGCAACTGCTCATAGGGATAGGCACGGGCCGTGGGAATCAACTCCTCCCGCAAGGCCTGATCAGGGGCATGTAGGCTCACCGCCAGGGTGAACTGGGCGCGACCAAGCCGTTCGAGCGCCAGCTCCGCCAGCCGCGGCAGCGTGTTCGGAACCCCCACCGTGCTCACCGTGATCTGGCGCATGGCCATGCCGAGATCGCGGCTGAGGCAATCGATTGCCGCCAGCACGTTGTCGGAATTCAGCAACGGCTCGCCCATGCCCATGAACACCACATGGGAGGGGCGACGCTCCATCACCTCACGCACGGTGAGCACCTGATCCACGATCTCGTGGGTGGCCAAGGAGCGCTGCAGGCCCTCCTTGCCGGTGGCACAGAAACGGCAGGCCATCGGGCAGCCCACCTGGCTGCTCACGCATACCGTGAGGCGGTCGCGGGTGGGAATCCCCACCGTTTCAAGCGACAGACCATCGGTGGTGGCCAGCAACAGCTTGGTGGTGCCATCACGGGCCACGCTGCGGTGCAGCTCAGCGGAGCGCCCCAATGGCACCGGCGCCTGCTGCCGCAGGGCGGCCGGCAACACGCTGATGTCGTGCCACTGACGCACCCCTTTGGCATAGAGCCAATCGTGCAGCTGCCGGCCACGAAATGCCGGCAGCCCTTGCTCAGTGGCCCAGGCCTCCAGTTCGCTGCGGCTCAGGCCCAGGAGGGCCGTCAGGGCCAAACCAGCAGGCCATGGCCAAGCCAGACCTCAACCGCCAGCAAAGCGAAGAAGCCGAGCATGGCGGCACGGCCATTGAGCCGCTCGCAGTGGGTGTGAAACCCGAAGCGGGGCAACCGGCGCTGCGGCACCACCCGGGGCTGCAGTGGGGTGGTGGCGGTGGTGGTGGTGGGATTAGCGGCAACCATGGCGATCAATCGTCCTGACTGAGCAGACCTTCTTCCTGCAGACCCTCGACAGCAGCGGGGTCAGGAAGAAGTTCCTCCTTGAGCTCCTCACCCCCCTCAGGACGTGCGAAGGCAGCGAGGTTAGACCGATCGTCGATGCCGTGGCGGCTGCGGGTGGCATCCAACTCCGCTTCAGAGGGGTCGTCGAGTACCGCAGCACTGGGCTGGGGCATCGGCATCTCCACCGTGTAATCCGGGCGCAGGTTGGTGGCGCGGCGGTAGCCGCTGTTCTCCTCATCAAGGATGTCGGGATGGGGCAGCGCCTCCTTCGCCAACTGCTCATCAAAGCCGCTGAAACCGGTGCCGGCAGGGATCAGGCGACCAATGATCACGTTCTCCTTGAGGCCACGCAGCCAATCGCTCTTGCCCTCGATGGCCGCTTCGGTGAGCACGCGGGTGGTCTCCTGGAAGGAGGCCGCGGAGATGAAGCTGTCGGTGTTGAGCGAGGCCTTGGTGATACCCAGCAGCACGGGAGTGAATTCCGCGGGCGCACCGCCGGTGATGGCGATGGCCTGGTTCACCTGATCCACCTGGCGCAGCTCAATCAGCTCGCCGGGCAGCAGCGTGGTGTCGCCGGCATCCTCCACACGCACCTTGCTGGTCATCTGACGCACGATCACTTCGATGTGCTTGTCATCGATGGTGACGCCCTGCGACTTGTACACGTTCTGCACTTCCTGCACCAAGGCGGTCTGCAGACGGGAGATGGCCTGGTTGGCCGCATCCATCGAAGGCAAACGGCTGCGCAGATCTTCGAAGATCACCTCGAGCAGCTCGTGGGGGTTGATCGGACCATCGGTGAGCAAATCACCGGCCACCACCTCCTGGCCATCGCTCACCATCACGGTGCGGCCCAACAGGATCGGGTACTCAGTGCTGAGCTCCTCGCCTTCGGACACCGACACCGTGGGGTTGTCTTCGCCCTCGGCCTGTTCCACCTTGATGCTGCCGGGCTTACGGCAGAGCACGGCGGATTCCCGCGGACGGCGTGCTTCGAGCAGTTCCTCAATACGGGGCAGACCCTGCACGATGTCGCCGGTTTTGGCACGCTCAAACACGAGCTGGGCCAGGGTGTCGCCCCGCAGCACCAGATCGCCATCGCGCACGTGCAGGATCGATTCAGGCGACACCATGTAGGGGCGACCCACCCGCAGGGTGAGCTTGCCGCCATCGACACTCTCCACCTGACCGCTGTGGGGTGACACCACACCCTCACCGAGGCTCTGGCCTTCCACCACCCGCTGACCGGGCTGCACGTCGAGCTGGCTGGAGCCCAGATCCACGGGGATCGTGTCGCTGGGGCGCTCCACGATCAAACGGCGGATGGGCTCACCCTCTTGCCTGTCAGGCAGCTGCACCACACCATCCTCTTTGCAGAGGATCTGCACGGTGGCCACCACATCACCGCGCTTGATGCTGTCGCCATCCTCCACCTTCACCTCGGTGTGGGTGGAACCATGACTGGCATCCGAGAGGGTGTCGCGACGCACCAGGTGCGTTTCGAGGATGGTGAGCTGCAAGCGCTCAATGGTTTTGGCGCGCTTGTCGGGCACGGCCTCCACATCCACCGTCATCTGGGGGGTGGTGTCGAAGGTTTCCAGCAGCAGCTGCGTCTTGAGCAGCTCCACACCCTCCACCGACTTCACCAGCTCGCCATCTTTGAAGGCGAGGCGTTGGATCGACTTCAGCCCCATCGATGGGCCATTGGACTGCTTCACCGAGCTCAGTTCAGGCAGGTGAGCCTCATCAGGAATGGCGTACTCCTCCACCGGACGCAGCAGCAGCGCGCCACCTTCGGGGGTATCCACAGCCTCCACGAAGTGCATGGCCTCAGCGGTGAGATCCGGAGCGATCTCCTCACCGGGATTCACCAGCTTGCCGCCTTCGGGATAGCGCGCCAGCACCTTGCTGTCAGCCACCAAGTGCAGCTGACCGGAGCGCACGATGATCTCGCGCAGGATGTCGTTCTTCTGGGTGACCGTCACGATGCCGGCGGTCTGGCTGAAGATGTCCTTCACCACCTCGGTGCCGGCCTCGATCCACTGGCCGTCCTCGATCATCAACAGGGAGATGTCCTTGTTGATTTCGTGGGTTTCCTGCGGAATCCAAAGCAGGGTGCCGCCCTTGTTCACCTCGTAGCCGTTCTTGGCACTGCGGGCCTTCTTGATGGCCAGCCCGGGGGCGAACTTCACCAAACCACCGGTCTGGGTGCGGAAGCGGTCATCGGCCAGCTCGGCGATCACCTCACCATTGGCAATCTTGGTGCCGGGTTCGGTGTTGAGGCGGTAGCGGGTGCTGTCCTTGCCCTCGAGGTGCCAGATCTGGCCGCTGTGGGTGCTGGTGGCAATCAGCTTGCAGTCCTTGAGGGTGAGGCTGCTGGTCACGATCTCCACTTCGCGGGAGTCGCCCTGGGATTCGCGCAGGCGCACAGCACCACCAAACTCGGTGACCTGGCGGCTTTCAGCCAGCACTTCACCGGAGGTGGCCTGGGCACCACCCTTCACCACAGGCATGGCGTTGGGGGGCAGGTTGTACACGTCGCCGCCGAACACCCACATCCGGCCCAAACGCTGGGCCTTGAGAGTGATGTTGCCCTGGCGGTCGGGCACCTCCTTGGGCTGGATCACCTCTTCGTAACGCACCTGACCAGCCAGGTCACAGACCACATCCTTGGTGGCCTTCTCCACGCTCTTCTTCACGGCGGCGCCGCTTGAGATCTGCGCCAGGATCGTGTCGTTCGGCACGCTGTCACCAGCGGCCACAAACAGGATCGAGCCGGCGGTCACATCCAGCTTCTGGGCCTTGCCCTTGCCGCTGGGCTTCACCGTGAGCACGAAATCGGTTTCAGCCAGCTGGGCCTCCACACCGTGGGGGGTGCGGTGCGGGCGCACCTTGGCCTTGGCCCCGAATTCGATGTCACCGGCCACCTGGGAGCGCACCACACCGGTTTCAGCGGTGGACACACCACCGGTGTGGAAGGTGCGCATGGTGAGCTGAGTGCCGGGCTCACCGATCGACTGGGCCGCAATGATGCCAACAGCTTCACCCAGGTCGACAAGCTCGTTGTGGGCCAGGGCCCAGCCATAGCACTTGCGGCAGACCGAACGGGCGGCCTCACAGGTGAGCGGCGAGCGCACCTGCACCTTGGCGATGCCGGCCTTCTCGATGCGGGCACTCAGGGGGGGATCCACCTCGGTGTTGCGAGCGGCGATCAACTCACCGTTGGCATCCACCACGTCTTCCGCCACGAGGCGACCCACCAAGCGAGCCTTGTAGCCCCCGTTGTCATCGGCGGCCACGGTGATGCTGCGGGTGGTGCCGCAATCGTCCTCACGCACGATCACGTCCTGGGCCACGTCGACCAGACGACGGGTGAGGTAACCGGAGTCGGCCGTCCGCAGGGCGGTATCCACCAGACCCTTGCGGGCGCCGTAGGAGGAGATGACGTACTCGGTAACGGTGAGGCCTTCGCGGAAGTTGGTGCGAATCGGCAAGTCGATGATTTCCCCTTGCGGGTTGGCCATCAGACCGCGCATGCCCACCAGCTGACGCACCTGGGACATGTTTCCCCGGGCGCCGGAGTTGGCCATCATCCACACCGAATTGAGTGGATCGTTCTCGTTGAAATTGCGGCGCACCGACTGAACCAGACGCTCGTTGGTCTCGGTCCAGGTGTCGATCACCTTGGTGTGGCGCTCCACCTCGGTGATCTCGCCGAGGCGATAACGCTCCTCGGTTTCGGTGATCTGATCCTCAGCTTCCTGCAGCAGGGTCACCTTGTCGCCGGGCACCCGCAGGTCTTCCACGGAAATCGACACAGCCGCCTTGGTGGCGTATTTGAAGCCGAGATCCTTGAGCTCATCGGCCATGGCAGCGGTGGAGGCGGTGCCGTGGTGCTTGTAAGCCCAGGCCACCAGGTTGCGCAGGGCCTTCTTGTCGATGACCTTGTTGCGGAACGGGGGATCCTGGCGCGAGAGCACGTTGCGATTCACCGCCACCTCGCTGGCGGCCTCAGCGGCCTTCGACTTCGAGGACTTCCGGGAGGAGGACTTGGACGAGCTGGTCATGACCGGGACGGAACGATGGGGATGAAAGGGCAGAAAGGGGAACAGTCAGGAGCGCGTCACCGGGTCGCCACTGCGTCGATGATCGTGCGGTTCATCACCACCCGTCCGGTGGTGGTCAGCAGATAGCGGCTGATCAGGCCACCCTCTTCATCCAAACGATCGCGGCGGAACTGCCACTGCTCGATACGGGTGCCATCGCTGAGGGTTTCGCTCTTGATGGGCTCGTTGTTCTCCTCGTCGTCTTCCACCTCGCCGTTGAAGCGCACCCAGAGCCAGTCGTGCAGGGACAAACGCTTCTCTTCAAAGGCGTTGCACACATCGGCGAGGTTGGCGAAGGTGCGGCTGCGGTCGCCGAACTCCGGCATCTCGTTTTCGCGGCGCGTGGCGGTGAGGTAATACGACCCCAGCACCATGTCCTGCGATGGCGTGATGATCGGCTGACCCGTAGCCGGAGAGAGAATGTTGTTGCTGGCCAGCATCAACATGCGAGCCTCAGTTTGGGCTTCCAGCGCCAGCGGCACGTGCACGGCCATCTGGTCACCGTCGAAGTCGGCGTTGAAGGCGGGACACACCAGCGGGTGCAGTTGGATGGCGCGACCATCCACCAGCTTCGGCTCAAACGCCTGAATACCGAGGCGGTGCAGCGTGGGTGCGCGGTTCAGCATGATCGGGTGACCATCGATCACCTCCTGCAACACCTGCATCACCTCATCATCCGCACGCTGAATCAGCTTCTTGGCGGCCTTGATGTTGTTGACGATGTTCTGCCGGATCAGGCGATGGATCACGAACGGCTGGAACAGCTCGATCGCCATTTCCTTCGGCAAACCACACTGATGCATCTTCAGTTTGGGGCCCACCACGATCACGGAACGACCGGAGTAGTCGACACGCTTACCGAGCAGGTTCTGACGGAAGCGACCCTGCTTGCCTTCGATGATGTCGCTCAATGACTTGAGCGGACGGTTGTTGGCACCCACCACGGTGCGACCACGGCGGCCGTTGTCGATCAGGGCATCAACAGCCTCCTGCAGCATCCGCTTTTCGTTTCGGACGATGATTTCAGGAGCCAGGATTTCCTGCAAACGCGCCAGACGGTTGTTGCGGTTGATAACCCGGCGATAAAGATCGTTGAGGTCACTGGTGGCAAAGCGACCGCCATCGAGCTGCACCATCGGGCGCAGATCGGGGGGGATCACCGGAATCGCATCCAGCACCATCCACTCAGGACGGGCCTCGGTGGCGATGAAGTTATCAATCACGCGCAGGCGCTTGATCAACTTGGCCCGCTTCTGGCCTTTGCTGCCGCTGATTTCCTCGCGCAGCTGTTCGGCGATTTCTGTGAGGTTGAGATCTTCAAGCAAACGCTTGAGGGCCTCTGCACCAATGCCTACTTCAGGCTCAGCCTCAATCTCGGAATCCTCCGCGTAGATCTCATCTTCAATCTCAAGCCACTCATCTTCTGTGAGCAGCTGCTTGTACTTCAGCGTTTTGTGATCGCCGGCATCCAGCACCACATAGCAGTTGAAGTAAACAATCTGCTCCACATCGCGCAGGGGCATATCCAGCAGGATGGCCACATAGCTGGGAATGCCCTTGAGATACCAAACGTGCGACACAGGAGCCGCCAGCTTGATAAAGCCCATGCGGTGACGCCGCACCCGACTCTCTGTGACCTCCACACCACAGCGCTCGCAAACGATGCCGCGGTGACGCACCCGCTTGTACTTACCGCAGTGACATTCCCAGTCCTTGGAGGGACCGAAGATCTTTTCGCAGAACAGCCCGTCCATTTCAGGCTTGAGCGTGCGGTAGTTAATGGTTTCAGGCTTGGTGACCTCGCCCACCACCTGACCGTTGGGCAGGGTGCGTTGGCCCCACTGCATGATGCGGTCAGGCGAAGCCAGCGTGATCTTGACGTAATCGAAGTGACTCTCAGTGCGGGTGTTGCTGTTGGTCATGGCCGAGGATCAATGGGTCGCAAAAGGTCGTCAAAGAGCGGACTGGGCCGCGCGGAGGCTCAGTCCTCGTCGTAATCGGCGACGCCGAGTGATTCGTAAGTGGGCCGGCTGGGGGTGCTGCGACGGGGGTTGACGTCTTGCATCAGATCCACTTCCGCGCCTTCATCGGTGTAAACAGCGATATCAAGGCCGAGCGACTGCAGCTCGCGCATCAGCACCTTGAAGGACTCAGGCGTACCAGGACGGGGGATGGGCTTGCCCTTCACGATCGCGTTGAGCGCTTCGTTGCGCCCTTGCATGTCGTCGGACTTGACGGTGAGCAACTCCTGCAGGGTGTAGGCGGCGCCATAGGCCTCCAGGGCCCACACCTCCATCTCACCCAGACGCTGGCCGCCCTGCTGGGCCTTGCCGCCCAGGGGCTGCTGGGTCACCAGGGAGTAGGGGCCGGTGGAACGGGCGTGGATCTTGTCGTCGACCAGGTGCACCAGCTTGAGGATGTGGGCGTAACCCACGGTCACAGGCTGGTCGAAGGCCTCGCCGGTGCGACCGTCGATCAGCTGGATCTTGCCGGGGTTCTCCGGGTCGTAGACCCAGTCTTTGCCCTCCTGCTTGGCGGCCTCCTCCAGGAAGGTCTGCACGGTCTGCTTGCTCTTTTCAGCCCCGTGCATCTCGTCGAAGGGCACCACCTTCACGCGGCAGTCGAGGTGGGAGGCGGCCCAGCCCATCAGGCACTC
>JAYKIT010000112.1:0-2500 GCA_035285765.1 Synechococcus sp.
CTTGAAGGGCTTGTCAGCAGGGATTAATGTTTTTCTCTCTATGAGCAGAGCATGCTCAACAACGCTCGGGCGGGTTTTTTTCATCCACTCGCCTTGGTGGAAGCCAGTGGGGATCCTGAGATCCTGATGTTCAACGCCTTCGCGCTGGCCGAAGACATGGTGATGGCCGCGCTAGCGCCGGAATGTCCTGAACAGAACTGGCGTGTGGTGCAGATCCTGCACGACACAAGCCTGCCCGCGGCCCACATCAGCGAACTGTTTGATGACATCCGCACGGGCAACCGCCAGGCCCTGCTGCGCCTGATCGAGTACGTGGCTGATGCCTTGATCGATGAATGCGAAGAACCCCTGACTGAATCCGTGAAACCGGAAGCGGCCTGAAGCGTTCAGGCTGCCAGGCGCTCAGCCAAGGCGATGGCAGCCTGCTCACGATCATCAAAGTGCACCTTGGTGGTGCCGAGAATCTGGTAATCCTCATGGCCCTTGCCGGCCAGCAGCACCAGATCACCGGGGCCTGCCATTGCGATGGCCGCAGCAATGGCCGCCGCGCGATCGGCGATCACCTCAAGAGCCGTGCCGTGCGGAATTCCGGCAGCCACATCATCAAGAATGCGCTGGGGATCTTCGGTGCGCGGATTATCTGAAGTGAGCACGAGCTGATCAGCCAGGCGGGCCGCAATCGCACCCATCTGGGGCCGTTTGCTGCGATCGCGATCGCCACCGCAGCCAAACAAACAAATCAACCGCCCCTGCACAAACGGCCGCGCCGCCTGCAGGGCATTTTCAAGGCCATCGGGGGTGTGGGCGTAATCCACCAGCACCGCCGGTTGATCAGCGCCGGCCGGCACCCGCTCCATGCGGCCAGGCACCCCATGGAAGTGATCCAATGCCGCCAGCAAGGGCGCCAGCTCCAGGCCCTGCTGCAGCAACACACCCACGGCCTGCAGCAGGTTCATCAGGTTGAAGCGACCCACGAGCGGCGAGCGGAATGGCTCAGAGCCAACGGGCGAATGCAAGGTGCCGCTGACGCCGCCAGCCTCGAAAGCGAGGCCATCCATGAACAACTCAGCGCTGGGATCAACCAACGAGCTGCGCCAGCAGCGATCACCAAGCTGCAGTGCCAGGCGACGACCATGACGGTCATCGCCATTGACCACGGCGCGGCCTTGGAGCAGGGGGGCTTCAAACAACCGGGCCTTGGCCTGGAAATACGCCTCAAGCGAGGGGTGGTAATCGAGATGGTCTTGGCTGAGGTTGGTGAACACCGCGCCAGCAAAGGCACAGCCGCTCACCCGGTGCTGATCCAACGCATGGGAGCTCACCTCCATGGCGCCAAGACGACACCCGGCAGCCACAGCGGCACCGAGATCGGCCTGCAGCTGATCGGCGAAGGGGGTGGTGTGCACCGCCGTGCGGCTATGGCCAGGCCAGCGGTTGGCCAGGGTGCCAAACAGGGCACTGGGCCAGCCGCAACGGAGGGCCAGATGCTCAATCAGATGGGTGGTGGTGGTTTTGCCATTGGTACCGGTTACACCAATCAGCTGCAGCTGCTCACTGGGCTGCCCCCAGAAGGCGGCCGCCAAACGGCCTGCCATCTCCGCCACAGGATCGGCAATCACCAGCACCGGATCAGCGGAAGAGGGGGGATCAGCCGCAGCAGCGGTGGGGCCGATCACCGCAGCGGTGGCTCCTTGCTGCAGGGCCAGGCGCCAATAGCTGCCGCCATCCACCCGGGCACCCGGCAGACCGATGAACAACGTGCCGGGGTGCAGCCGCCTGGAATCACAGCTCACATCGGTGACCACGGGATCCAGCAGGCCCTTGGGCACGCTCAGACCCGCATCTCGCAACAGGGCATGGAGCCGGGCTACCGGCATGGACGCGGAGGCGGGATCGGCCATGAACGCGGTAAGGCGCTTGATTTCTGCTTTTTAGACCAAACTGAGGCCGTTGAGTGCCCGTCGCAACCATTCAGCGAGGCGCTCGCCTTGCAAGCGGGGCGGCACCCGCGGCAGCAGGGCCCCATCGGTCAAGGCCAGCACAGGAACCTCCAAACCAAAGCGAGCCTGCAGGGCTGGATCCGCATCCACATCCAGCAGCTGCAGAGGAGGGGCAGGCTGCAGCGCCCGCAACCGCTCCTCCAAGCCTTCACAGAGGCAGCAACCCTGGCGGGTGTAAAGCAAGAGCTCTGGCCAGTTGGAATCGAGCGAAGCAGCCACGGCAATCAATCGGGCACCGGATCAAAGCCACCCTCACAGAAGGGATGGCAGCGCAACAGCCGCCGCAGGGTGAGCCAGCTGCCGCGCAGGGCGCCATGGCGCTGCACCGCCTCCACCGCATAACCGCTGCAGGTGGGCACAAAGCGGCAACTGGGCCCCGTCAGCGGCGAAATCCAGCGGCGGTAGAACGCCAGCAGCAACAGCAGCACACGAGCCACAGGGCCAGGCGAACCACTTGCTACATTTGCAGATTGGTCCTGCTTTTCCTTGCACACCGAGGT
>JAYKIT010000113.1:0-11459 GCA_035285765.1 Synechococcus sp.
TCAGGAAGACCTGACCGTGGATGTTGAGGTTGCCAATCTGCCAATAGAGGTGTTTGCCAACCTCGAGTTCAGCAAGGGGGAGGTGTAGAGGCACCGGTTCCTAGGCGTTTGAGGGCTTGGGAGAGGACTCGGCAACGGCTTGACCACTGCGGAGCTCCAATGCGGTGCTGAGAATCACCGCGGGTTTGTAGATCAGAAATCCGATCAGTGCGGGCACCAGCTGGAACAAAGGCCAGCGCGATGACAGCAGCACGAGCACAACGGGTACAAGCAACTGGGCTCGACCCAGTTGCCGACTCTGAGGTCCGAGCTTCGCCACCGAACGGGAGAGAAGCAGGAGATAGAGCAGACCGCCGATGCAGCCGATGGCGAAACTCATCACCGTGGGCCCGTTGAACCAGATCGCTGACAGCGGCACACTCCCGACACTGAGGGCGAGGGTGAACAGCAGGAACCGGCGCTGGGTGCGCCGGTAGTCAGCCATGGGATCAGAGATCACAGAAACAAGCTGCTGAGGTGCGTTGAAATCCTGAGGCGAAAAACTTCTAGGGCATTTGCCAAGAAGATGGTCGCCGTAGATAACACGATCGCTTCAGCGGCCAAGGCCCGTGGAATTTATCACGTGCTCTCAACCGGCTTCGCCGAGCAGAAGCACGGCCTGGTCAAGCAGCTCGCGAGCCACGGCACAGCGCTGCTGCTCACTCCACTCCAATGGCAGCTGCGCCAGGCTTAAACCGTGGGCGTCAGGCTGCTCGAGCGCCTGCAGCAACTGCATCTGATCGGCACTGAGCTGCAGCGGAGCCATGTCTCGATTGAGCAGCACGGCACTGGGCCAGCCCCAGAGGCAGGCGCTGCGCTGAGGCTTCGCGGCCAGCAGTTCGGCATCGCTCTGCCAGCTCTGACGCTGGATCGGCTGATTCGAGACGAAGAACTCCAGATGGCTGATCTCCGGATCCAGTGATTCGATCAGCAGCCAGCGTTCGCGCTGCGGCAACTGCCGCGCGCGCTCGAGCAACTCACCTTGAAGCAGGCGCGCCGGATCCCACTGCTCAGGGTTGCTGAAGCCGAGAAACTCCAGGCCTGCCTCCTCCACAAACCGCCAGAGACGCTTGAGGTCGTAGCTGGTTTCCTGCGGATGCAGGTACATGTCGGCGAAGTTCGGATCTGGCGTGGTGTCGAGGGCCCAGCGCTGCTCGTGGCGCAGGCGTAAACGGTTGTCGGCAGGCAGCTCCGCCAGCAGCGAACGGCCCAGGCGCAGCCCATCACTGTCGGTGCCAGCCCCCAGCAGCGACAGTGCCCGCTGGATGCGATGGATCTCCCAGCGCCCTGCATCGGCATATAGGAATAGATGGAAGAGACCACCCGGCGCCAACAGCGGCCCGAGGGCCTTGAGTCCGGCCAGGGGGTCATCGAGGTGATGCAACACCCCAACACTGTTGATGTGATCAAACGGCCCCTCCCCGGCCAGATCCAGCAAACTGCGCTGCTCCAGCCGCACCGTGGCCTGCGCATGGGCGCCGGAGCGCCGCAGGCGCTCACGGGCCACCTCCAAGGTGCCGGCGCTGATATCCACCGCCAGGATCTCGGCTCCGGGATTGAGGTGCGCCAGGTAATCGGTGCTCACGCCCGTACCACAGCCGGCATCAAGAATCCGCAGCGGCCTCCCGGGCACAGGGGCCGTACCACGGCAGTGGCTGTACACATCGGCGTGGCACCAGCGCCAGTTGTATCCAGGCGGAGGACCGTCCTGAAGTGGATCACCGGGATAGGGGAAGCGGTCGTAAAAGGCGCTCACCACAGGCGTGGCGGCATCACTGGGCTGGATCCCGGTTGTCAAGGCTGTGCTCCACGGGGGGTTGGGAGCACGAGCCTCTCATTGCAACGGCGGCCTCAAGCAACAGGCTGCAAACATTTGTTCAAAGCCGTGCCTGGCCAGTTCAGGCCAGCCGTAACGTGCTCTAGCCCCGGTTTTGGCCGGTTGCCAGAGGAGCTCCTTACATGTCTGTGACCGCCAGCAGCGGCAGCCCCAGGGTCAGCCCCCAGCTGTACGACACCCTGCCTCTCTCCAGCGTTCGCCAGGCAGAACAACAGGACCGGTTCCCCGACAACGGGGAGCTGGACACACTCATCACGTTCTTCCAAAGCGGACGCAGTCGGGTTGAGGCGGCTGCCCGTCTCACTGCCAACGCGGACGCCATCGTGGCCCGCGCCGCCAACCGCATCTTCGTGGGCGGCACACCGCTCTCCTATCTCGACGGCCCCCTGGTGGACACCAGCACGGGGCGTGACGGCGGTGTGCTGGCCAGCGACCAGAAAGCGTTCGCCAGCTCGGTTGAAACCTTCGTACAGGGCAACGAGGGCGGCGGTCTGTTCGGCCGCATCCTCGGGGGCTTCCAGGAAGCCGCCGATGTGCGAGTGGTGATCCCCTCCGGCTTCACACCCATCAACGTGTCGCGCTACGGCACGGCCCGGATGCGCAAATCGGTGCGCGATCTGGGCTGGTTCCTGCGCTATGTGGGCTACGCCGTTGTCGCCGGTGACCCCAGCATCCTGCGGGTGAACACCCGCGGCCTGCGCGACATCCTTGAGAAGGGTTGCTCCCTGCCCGCCACCAATCTGGCCCTCCAGGAAATGCGCGCCGCTGCGGCCGCCCTGTTCGAGGCCGGCTCGGAAGCCCGCTCCCTGGTGATCGCCAGCTTCAACGTGCTGCTCGAGGAGCTGGCGGTGGCCACCCCCTCCACCCGCGCACGCCTGGGCAGCCCTGAGCAGCAGGGCCTGCAGCTGCCGGCGATCTATGCGCTCTCGGCCGAAGGCGCACAGCGCTTCGTGATGAAGCCAGGCCTCTCCGGCGGCCAGAAAGCCGAAGTGGTGCGTGCGGCCTACCGCCAGGTGTTCGAGCGCGATATCGCCAAGGCCTATTCCCAGGCCCCTTGTCCAGTGGAAGCCACCCAGCTGCGCCAGGGCCAGATCTCGATGCGCGAGTTCATTCGCGCCCTTGGCCGCAGCAAGGAATACAAAAAGCAGTTCTACAGCCGCTTCTCCAACAGCCGAGCCGTGGAGCTGGCCTTCCGCCACTTCCTGGGCCGGGGCGTGAGCTCAATCGAGGAATTCCGCCGCTATTTCGCCATCGTGAGCGCCCAGGGCCTCAACGGGTTGGTGGATTCGCTGATCAACACCCTGGAATACGGCCGTGTGTTCGGTGAGGAAACGGTTCCCTACCTGCGCGACCTGGGTGAAGAAGCGCAGGAATCCGCTGGTTGGGGCTCCCACCGCAAGCTGTTCAACTACAGCGCCCCGTTCGACGGCGTTCCCCAATACATCACCCTGTACGCGGGCTATCGCCGCCCCCTGCCCGATCAGCACGCCTATGGCGGTGGCAATGATCCGCTCGGCATCCAGTACGGCGCCATCTTCCCCTCCGCCACCGCATCGGTGCGCACGCGCCCGGCGCCCCACGGCTACCAGACCCGCCGCATCCTGGTGGGCAATGGCATGAAGGCCCCTGGCCAGATGAACAGCCCCGGCTTCCGCAGCTCCCAGCCGCGGCGAGTGGGCCCCAAGGTGGTGCGTCTCGATCAAATCGCCACCGGCGGTGCCTCGGTGCCCCGTCGCAGCGGCCAGCCCAGCGTGCGCAACAGCGAATCCAGCACCCAGGCCGTGCTGAACGCGGTGTATGTGCAGGTGCTCGGAACCGGTGGTTACGCCGGTGATCGCCTCACCGTGGAGGAGATCAAGCTGGAGAACGGCGACATCAACCTGCGCGAGTTCGTGCGCCAGGTGGCCCGCTCCAAGGCCTTCCGTCGCCGCTACTGGAGCAACCTGTATCTCACCAAGGCGATTGAGGTGATGCACCGGCGCCTGCTGGGTCGCCCCACCTTCGGTCGCTTCGAAATCAACGCCTACTTCGATATCGCTGCTCGCAAGGGCTTCTATGGCGTCGTGAACGCCATGATCGATAGCGATGAGTACAGCCAGGCGTTCGGCGAGAACACTGTTCCCTACGAGCGCTTCATCACCAGCGCGGATCTCAACAGCCGGCGCGTGCCGGGTCTGAAGCCTGCCCTCGACACCGCGGCCATCGCCGAACCCGGTGGCCTCAAGCGCCCCGATGTGGCCAGGGAGCAAACCCTGTTCACACCTGGCAACCTCACCCAGCGCAACCTCAGCCAGCCCCGCGTGGTGCGTGGCAATTGGAGCGCCGCGATCAGCGGACAGGTGGCCGGTGAGCCGACCCAGGCCGTCAACCTGGATAACGACAACTCCGTGCGCAGCCTGCCGGAGCCCACTCGCCTCTGGAGTGCTCCGCGCTGGCAGCCGAGCCCTGGTGGCGTGGCAACACCAAACCGGATCAGCCGCGTTCCGGCTGCTCGCATCAGCGCTGCCCCGAGCTCCGCTGCCCCCGCCGCCCCTGGCAGTTGGTCATCGAGCCGCTCCACGGGGGTGGGGCTGGGATTGGCGGAAACCGCCACATCGGCCATGGAAAAGGCGCTGAAAGGCAGCAATCCCGCCAAGGGCCTGAGCCGCCGCGGTTCCCTCGCCCAGCCCATTCGTCTGGCGGATCAAGCCAGCGATACCGAGTTCGAAGCGGTGATCAGCGCCACCTACCGGCAGCTGCTCAACCGTGATCTGTTTGCAGCAGAACGGCTGGGGGATGCGGAATCCCAGCTGCGAGCCGGCAACTTGAGCGTGGCTGATTTCGTGGCCCAGGTGGCCTTGAGCGAACTCTTCCAAAACCGCTTGCGCCGCATGGCACCACTGCGGGCAGCCACCGCTGCCCACATGGCCCTACTCGGACGGGCCCCCGAAGCCGCTGAGGCGAGTCGCTTCCTGGCCACCCGCACCAGCAAGGGCCAACAGCAAGCGGTGCAGGATCTGCTCTCTTCGCCGAGCTACGCCAGCAGGTTCGGTCAAGACACTGTGCCCAATCTGGGTGGTCTGCTCACCCAACCGGGTGTGCCGCTGAGCAGCTACAACCGCGCCGCCGGCCTCTACGGCGGCAACGCCGCCATGAACCCGCCGATTAAGGGCGCGATCTAATGCCCTAGTGCGAAGCCAACGGCAATCCAGTCAAACCGCCCCAGAGATGGGGCGGTTTTTTCATGCCAATTCACTGCAAGTTTCAGCAATGGAGATCAACGCAATTCCGTCAATCACGGCAAGCAAACTCTTCACAACTGTTCAGCAACAACAGTGTTAAGAACTTCCCCGAGATGCGTTGGCAGACAAGGGTTTTGCGCATTGCGGCTGGAGTGAAGAACTGTTACCAGCCAGGAAGGCCCCATGGGCTATTGCCACAGAATGCACAGGCGATCAGGCACACTGATCCAGCGATCGGCCCCGGCCGAAAGCACCCCACAAACCACAGGACCCGGTCTCCTCTTAGGCGACCGCTTGCTTCGAGGCAGAACTGCATGAGCATCGTCTCCAACTCGATCATCAACGCGGACGCCGAAGCCCGCTATCTCAGCCCTGGCGAACTCGACCAGATCAAAGCCTTTGCGAGCGGCGGCCAACGCCGTCTTCGCGTGGCCCAGGTCCTGGCCGAAGGTCGCGAGCGGATTGTCAAGCAGGCTGGTGGCGCGTTGTTCCAGCGTCGACCCGACATCGTCTCCCCCGGCGGCAACGCCTACGGCGAGGAAATGACTGCCAGCTGTCTGCGTGACATGGATTACTACCTGCGTCTCGTGACCTACGGCGTGGTTGCCGGTGATGTCACCCCGATCGAAGAGATCGGCGTGATCGGTGCCAAAGAGATGTACAAGGCCCTCGGCACTCCCCTGGAAGCCATGGCCATGGCCGTGCGTGAAATGAAGAACGCCGCCATGGGCCTGCTCACCGGCGCTGATGCTGAAGAGGCTGGCTTCTACTTCGACTACGTGATCGGCGCCCTCTCCTGAGGCCCGAACGCACCCATCACCTCAACCTCAGGATTCCATGCAAGACGCGATCACCAACGTCATCAATCAATCTGACGTCCAGGGCTTGTACCTGGACGCCGGCTCCATGGGTCGCCTGGAGCAGTACTTCGCCAGCGGTGAGCTGCGCGTGCGTGCCGCTGCCACCATCAGCGCCAATGCTTCCGGCATCATCAGCGATGCCGTGGCCAAGGCTCTGCTGTACTCCGACATCACCCGCCCCGGCGGGAACATGTACACCTGCCGTCGCTATGCAGCTTGCATTCGCGACATGGATTACTACCTGCGGTATTCCACCTACGCCATGCTGGCAGGCGACACCTCCATCCTCGATGAGCGTGTGCTGAACGGCCTCAAGGAGACCTACAACTCCCTGGGCGTGCCCATCGGCGCGACCGTTCAGGCCATCCAGGCCATGAAGGAAGCCACCGCTGCCCTGGTGGGTCCTGATGCCGGCCGTGAAATGGCGGTGTATTTCGATTACCTCTGCTCCGGTCTCGGTAACTGAGCGCGGAGCTCCCCTTCATTCAAGGAGCCCCATGCGTCTCTTTAAAGTCACTGCTTGCATTCCCTGCCCCGAAAAAGCTCGGTCGCAGCGCGAGATTCACAACACCTACTTCACCAAGTGGGTTCCCTTCGACAGCTGGTTTGCTGAACAGCAGCGAATCATGAAACAAGGGGGAAAGATCCTCAAGGTTGAATTGGCCACCGGTCGCCCCCAAACCAACGTGGGCAACTGAGCAAGCTCAGGTCCTTTCACAAGCCCGGCGCAAGCCGGGCTTTTTTTTGTCCCTTCAGGGCAGCAACGGGGCATGGCAGGCGCGTGAATGAGTCATTGCGAACTCATGTCCATGGCCCGGGCCAGCAGCCAGCCCCCGCAGGGATTTCTGCCGCTGCCGTTCACTCTCTGGCCAGCGGAGACACGGCTTCTACTGGGCCTGGTGATCACCTGGAGCGTGTTCGGTTTACTGGTGCTGAGCTCCGCCAGCTGGTGGGTCTCGGAACGGGAGATGGGTGATGCCCTCTACACGATCAAGCGCCAGCTGATCTGGATGGTGGCCAGCTGGGGATTGTTTCTGCTGGTGATCCGCAGCTCCATCCGCCGCTGGATGCGTTTAGCCGCCCCAGCCCTGCTGGTGGGAATCGTGATGATCGCCCTCACCTTGGTGATGGGCACCACCGTGAACGGTGCCAGTCGCTGGTTGGTGCTGGGCCCGATCCAGCTGCAGCCCACCGAACTGATCAAGCCCTTTGTGGTGTTGCAAGGCGCCATGCTGTTTGCCCACTGGCGCCGGCTCGGCGTTGAGCAACGGGTGCTGTGGCTGGCGGTGTTCGCCGGGGTGATCCTGCTGATTCTCAAGCAACCCAACCTGAGTACAGCCGCCCTCACCGGCCTGCTGCTCTGGCTGATTGCCCTGGCCTCCGGCTTGCCCCTGCACTGGCTGGTGGGCACCGCCGGCATCGGCGCCGTTGCCGGCACGTTGAGCATCCTGATCAACGACTACCAGCGCATGCGGGTGACCTCCTTCCTCGATCCCTGGCAGGACCCCATGGGCAATGGCTATCAGCTGGTGCAGAGCCTGCTGGCGATTGGCTCGGGTGGCATCAGCGGCAGCGGCTACGGCCTCAGCACCCAGAAGCTGATGTACCTGCCCATTCAAACCACCGACTTCATCTTTGCGGTGTACGCCGAGGAATTTGGCTTCATTGGCTCGGTGATGCTGCTGCTGTTTCTGCTGGTGTTCGCCCTGATGGGATTGCGGGTGGCCCTGCGCGCCCGCGGCAACCAGCTGCGCCTGGTGGCAATTGGTTGCACCGCCCTGCTGGTGGGGCAGTCAATAATGAACATCGCTGTGGCCAGCGGCGCCATGCCAACCACCGGATTGCCGCTGCCCCTGGTGAGCTATGGCGGCAATTCACTGCTGGCCAGCCTGTTCACTGCCGGACTGCTTGTTCGATGCTCGCTCGAATCCACCGAACCCCTGTCGCTGTCCTCGCAGCCGTTGTCGTCTTAAGCGCCTGCGGCGCCGGCCAGGCGCCCAACTCCAACGCCACAGTGCAGCCGGCAGCAACGCCATGGCCCACGGCTGCTGGAGTGAAAGCACCCAATGGCAGGGCCTACCCCCAAGTGCCAACCACGGCCATCGCCCTGGGTGAGCAATTGCAGCAGGTGGAAACAGCGCTGAGCACCATGGCGCCCGATGCGCCAGAGTTCGCGGCCCTGGCCCACCGCCAGCAGGTGCTCTATCGCCGCTGGTCGCACCACAGCGACTGGGATGCGGCCGTGCTGAAGCAACTCAGCGCAAATCAACGCTCGGCCGCCGAGCGCCAGGTGCAGGCGCGGCGCGAATTCCTGGCGATGCACCGCAACCGCCCTGCCCCGGCTCAGCTGCCCGCCTGGAGGATCGTGGCGCCCCGGCCGGCCGCTGAACTGATGCAGCATTACAAGGAAGCGGAACGCCAAACCGGGATCGACTGGGCCACCCTGGCGGCAATCAACCTGGTGGAAACCGGCATGGGCCGGCTGCAGGGGCTCTCCGTGGCCGGGGCCCGCGGGCCGATGCAGTTCCTGCCCACCACCTGGGACGAGCCAGGCATTGGCGCCGGATCCATCGATGATCCCGGCGATGCCATCGCTGCGGCGGCCCGCTACCTGGTGCGCCGTGGTGGGCCAGAGAATCTGCCCCAAGCCATCTGGGGCTACAACAACAGCTGGAATTACGTGCGCGCCGTGCAGACCTACGCCGCACTGATGCGCGAAGACCCAAGCCGCTTCCATCAATTTCATCAATGGCAGATCCACTACGCCTCGCCCGATGGCGATCTGTGGTTGCCCGAGGGCTACGAACAATTCCAACCGCTACCAGTGGCCACCTATCTCCAGCAGGCGCCATGGAGCAGCCCGTCTGCTCGATAGGCTGCCCCGGTGATGGTTCCGTTCTCACTCGCCGATCTGGCCCAGGCCAGTGAGCAACTGCTGCGCAGCGGCCTCGAGCAGCCCACGCCGCTCACCCTGCTGCTGGTGTTTGCTGGTGGCCTGCTCACCAGCCTGGGGCCCTGCAGCCTCTCGATACTGCCGGTGAGCCTGGCCTACCTGGCTGGCTTCGGTGATGGTCCGGCCTGGCGGCGTAGCGCAGGCTTCTGCGCCGGTGTGGTGGCGGCCCTGGTGCTGCTTGGCAGTGCCAGCGCCCTGCTTGGGCGGCTCTATGGCCAAACACCGGAAGCCCTCAGCCTGGCGGTGGCGGTGCTGGCGGTGCTGATGGGGCTCAACCTGTTGGGGTTGCTTCCCCTGCGCCTGCCCGCCGGGCCGGATCCTGAGCGCTGGCGCCGCTGGGCCCCCGCAGGGCTGGGGCCACCAGCGGCAGGTTTGGCGTTCGGTTTGGCCGCGTCGCCCTGCACCACACCAGTGCTGGCCGTGCTGCTGGCCTGGATTGCAGCCAGCGGTCAACCGCTGCTGGGGGTGATCCTGCTGGCCTGCTTTGGCGCTGGTCAGGTGCTGCCGCTGCTGCTGGCCGGCAGCCTGGCCGCGGCCCTGCCGCGCCTGCTGGCCCTGCGGGCCATGAGCCGCTGGATTCCCCCCATCAGTGGTGCCGTGCTGGTGATGGTGGGGGGCTTGAGCCTGGTGTCACGGCTCTCATGAACACAATGGTTTTGAAATTGGCCGCCTGGCTGTCGGATCTGCGGGTGGCCATTGTGCTGCTGTTGCTGATCGCCCTCAGCAGCGGCGTGGGCACAGCCATTCCCCAGGGGGAAGCAGCGGGGTTCTATCTCGATCGCTACAACGCAGCCCCATGGCTGGGGCTGGTGGATGGTCGCCGGCTGTTGTGGCTGCAACTCGATCATCTCTACACCAGTGGCTGGTTCCTGGCCCTACTGGCCTGGCTTGGGCTGGCGTTGCTGCTCTGCAGCATTCGGCGCCAGTGGCCAGCACTGCAGGCCGGGCTGCGTTGGATTGATTACAGCCAGCCACGCCAGCTCAGCAAGCTGGCCGTGGCCACCAGCCTGGTAACCCCCCAACCGCAACAGGCCCTGAATCAGCTGGAAGCCAAGCTGCAGCAGCAGGGCTGGGCTGTGCGGCGCCAGCAGGATCGCCTCGCCGCCCGCCGCGGCCTGATCGGCCGGGTGGGCCCCCTGCTGGTTCATGCCGGCCTGATCGTGTTCATGGTGGGGGCCGTGATCGGTGCCTTTGGCGGCCAGCGCCTGGAGCGCTACCTGGCACCAGGCCGCTCCCTGGAGCTGCTCAATCCCCAGGGCGACACCCAGCTGGAACTGAAGCTGGAGCAATTCGGCATTGAACGGGATCCCGCCGGCCGGCCGGAGCAGTTCACCTCCCAATTGCTTTTGCGCGATGGCGCTGATGCCGAGCCAGAACCGGCCAGCGTGAGCGTGAATCATCCGCTGCGGCACCGCGGCATCACGGTGTATCAGGCGGATTGGGCCCTGGCTGCCGTCACGCTGCAATTTGGCCAGAGCCCGCTGTTGCAGCTGCCGCTGCAAACCTTCCCCGAGCTGGGCGAACAGGTGTGGGGGCTGGTGCTGCCCACCCGTCCTGATGGCAGTGCACCGGTGCTGTTGGCACTGCAAAGCGAGCAGGGGCCAGTGCAGGTGTTCGGCAGCGACAGCCAATTGCTTGGCCTTCTGCCGGTGGGGGGAGAGGCGGTGGAGATCCTCGGCCTGCCCCTGCGCGTGGCCGATGTGATGCCCTCCAGCGGCCTGTTGATCAAACGCGACCCTGGCGTGCCGCTGGTGTATGGCGGCTTTGCCATCACCCTGCTGGGGGGCGCCCTGAGCCTGGTGGCCACCCGCCAGCTGTGGGCCATCGCCGCCACTGATCGCTTGCACCTGGCCGGCCTCTGCAACCGGAATCTGGTGGCCTTCGCCGATGAGCTGCCCGCCCTCGGAGCTCAGGCCACCGGGGCGGATCAGGCCTAAGCCCTCTGGCCGTGCTGCACTGTGATCACGGTGTGCACGTTGCCGCGGGGATTGAAATCAGCCACCAGTTGCATCCAGCTGGGGGACGCGGCAGCCACAAGATCATCAAGAATGCGGTTCACCACCTCCTCGTGGGAGATGGCCTGATCACGCCAACTGTTCACATACAGCTTGAGTGCCTTGAGCTCGAGCACCTTGGGTCCGGGCTGATAGGTGAGCTCGAGGCGGGCGAAATCGGGATAGCCGGAGAAGGGGCACTTGCAGGTGAATTCCGGCAGGGTGATCGCCACGTCGTAGGGGCGACCCTGGCGCGGATTGTCGAAGCAGATCAGCTCGGCATCAGCAATGGCGCGCTCGCCGTAGGCCGGCCGCTGGGTGCTGGAGGGAATCGGAGTGGAAGTCAACGGAACCAACGAAGTGGCAGGAAAGCAGGTGGTGGTAACGAGTGTTACGCGGCACCATGGATTGCCTGCCTGAAATGGGAGGTAGCCATAATCCTTGCAAAGGCTCTGCACCCATGAAGAAGATCGAGGCGATCATCCGCCCCTTCAAACTGGACGACGTGAAGATGGCCCTGGTGAATGCGGGCATCGTTGGCATGACCGTGACCGA
>JAYKIT010000114.1:0-3237 GCA_035285765.1 Synechococcus sp.
GTGAGGGCGAGCATCAGCTTCTGATCCTCCTGGCTGCCGTGTCCGGAGACGTGGATGCCCTCGCCTTTGCCGTAGACGACCTTGGCTCCGAGCATCATCAGCCGGTCAATGGTGTTGACCACCGAGATTGTGTTGCCCGGGATCGGGCTGGCCGAGAAGATGATGGTGTCGGTGGTCTTCACCTGCACCTGCGGGTGCTCCCCACGCGAGATGCGGCTGAGGGCGGCCAGGGGCTCGCCCTGGCTGCCGGTCATCAGCAACAGGGTTTCACGATCAGGCACATCGCGAATCTGCTTGATCGGCACAAACAGATCATCGGGGCAGCGCATGTAGCCCAGCTCACGGGCCTTGGCGATCACGTTGAGCATGGAGCGGCCCAGCAGACCCACCTTGCGGCCGTTCTTGAGCGCCAGCTCCAGCACCATCGCCACCCGGTGAATCGAGCTGGCAAAGGTGGTCACGATCACGCGGCCTTCGGCCTGGGCGATGTGGCGATCCAGGCAGGGGAACACCGAACGCTCCGGTGGGCAGAAGCCCGGCACCTCGGCATTGGTGGAATCACTGAAGAGGCAGAGCACACCCTGTTCGCCGTGGTGAGCCAGGCGGGCCATATCGAAGTGCTCGCCATCCACGGGGGTGTGGTCGAACTTGAAATCACCGGTGAAGATGATCGTGCCCACGGGGGTGGTGATGGCCAGCGAATAGCTGTCGGCCATCGAGTGGGTGTTACGGATGAACTCGATCTTGAAGTGCTGGCCGAGCTTCACCACCTCACGGGGCGACACCGTTTGCAGCGTGGTGCGGTCGGTCACGCCCGCTTCCGCCATCTTGCCCTCAAGCAGCGAGAGCGCCAGGCGCGGGCCGTAGATGATCGGAATGTTGAAGTGCTTGAGGTGGTGGGAGATGCCACCGATGTGATCTTCATGACCGTGGGTCACGATCATGCCGCGGATGCGCTTCTGGTTCTCGCGCAGGAAGCTGGTGTCGGGCATCACCACGTTCACACCGTGCATGCCGTCGCTGGGGAAGGCCAAGCCGGCATCCACCAGGATCAGGTCATCACCGAACTCGAACACACAGGTGTTCTTGCCGATCTCGTGCAAACCGCCCAGGGGGATCACCTTGAGGGTGGGTTGCTGGGGCTTGGAACCGTTGGAGGCCATGAAGAGAGAAGGAATGGGAAAAACGAAAAACTGGAAGCGAAGCCGTGAGCACGTGGGCCCAATCGACGCCTGAGGTCAGCTCGGAGGCAAGCCGGCGAGGAGGGCACTGAGGGAATCGCGCACGCTGCGATCGGCATTCATCAGCGGCGCCCGCGGCGGCCCCACGGGCCAGCCCTGCAGCTCCAGCGCGGCTTTCACCGGGGTGGGGTTGCTGGTGCAGAACAAACCGCGCATCAACGGCAGCAGCTGTTCGTGCAGCTCCAGGGCTTCGGCTGGTTGGCCAGCCAGATGGTGCTCAATCATGCGGTGCAGCTGCAGGCCGGCCACATGGCTGGTCACGCTCACCACACCAACGGCACCCACGGCCAGCATCGGCAAAGTGAGGCCGTCATCGCCGCTGTAGATGGCCAGGCGCGGCCCGCAGGCCAGGCGCAGGGCACTCACCTCTTCAGTGGTGCCGCTGGCTGCTTTGTAGGCCACCACATTGGGGCAATCCATCAGCCGCGCCGTGGTGGCGGGATCAAGGCTGATGCCCGTGCGGCCAGGGATGTTGTAGAGCATCAAAGGCAGCTCGGGTGCTGCCTCAGCGATGGCCCGGAAATGGGCCTCCAGCCCCTGCTGCGAAGGCTTGTTGTAGTAGGGCACCACCACCAGGGCGCCATGGGCCCCCAGCTCAGCCGCCTTGCGGGTGGCCTCCACCGCTTCAGCAGTGCAGTTGCTGCCGGTGCCGGCCAGCACAGGCACCCGATCGCCCACGGCCCCCAGCACCGTTTGCAGCAGATCGTGCTGCTCATCCCAGCTGAGGGTGGGGGATTCTCCGGTGGTGCCGCACACCACCAGACCATCAGAACCATGGCTCACCAGGTGTTCAGCCAGGCGGGCGGTGAGCTCCAGATCCACCGCACCATCAGCGCCAAAGGGGGTCACCATGGCGGTGACCACGCGGCCGAAGGGGTGGGGGCTGAGGGTGGCGCTCATCGGCCGGCCTCCAGCAGCAGTTCAGCGATCTGAACGGCGTTGAGGGCTGCCCCCTTGCGGATCTGATCGCCGCAGAGCCAGAGCTCCAGGGCGTTGGGATCGCTGAGATCCTGGCGAATGCGGCCCACGGCCACCGGATCACGGCCGGTGACATCGGTGGGCATCGGGAAACGATTGGCGCCGAAATCCTCGATCAGTTCCACACCGGGGGCCTGGGCCAAGGCCGCGCGCGCCTCAGCCACCGCCAGGGGCGACTCAAATTCGATGTTCACCGCCTCGGAGTGGGCCCGCAGCACCGGCACGCGCACGCAGGTGGCTGTGAAACGCAGATCGGGCAGGCCCATGATCTTGCGCGTTTCATTCACCATCTTCAGCTCCTCTTCGCAATAGCCATTGGCCTGCAAGGGGGAGTTGTGCAGAAAGAGGTTGAAGGCCAGGGAATGGGGCAACACCTCACTCACCGGCTCACCACCATCGAGCACGGTGCGGCTGAGCTGACGCAGCTCCTCCATCGCCCGGGAACCAGCCCCACTGGCCGATTGGTAGGTGCTCACCACCACCCGCCGCAGGGGCCGCAGCGCGGCAAGGGGCGCCAGGGCCAAGGTGAGCAGGATCGTGGTGCAGTTGGGGTTGGCGATGATCCCCTGGTGGCCAGCGCAGGCCTGGGGGTTCACCTCCGGCACCACCAGCGGCACCTGGGGGTCCATGCGGAAGGCGCTGGAGTTATCGATCACCACGGCGCCCTGCTGCACCGCCACCGGTGCCCACTGACGCGACACCGACCCGCCGGCGGAGGCCAGCACCAGATCCACGCCAGCCAGGCTGGCCTCACTCACTGGCTGGACCGTGAGCTCCTGCCCCAGGAACATCACGGTTTGTCCCGCGGAGCGGGGCGACGCCAACAGGCGCAACTCCTTGATCGGAAAGGCGCGTTCAGCCAGTAACGTGAGCAATTCCTGGCCCACCGCCCCGGTGGCGCCCAGGATCGCAACGGTGAGCGGCGATGCCGCGGTAACAGAATTCAAGTGTGACGGAATTAACGACCAAGCTCGGCAGGGCAGCTGTGCTCCCCGTGATCTCGCCGGGGCAGAACTTT
>JAYKIT010000115.1:0-4135 GCA_035285765.1 Synechococcus sp.
GATCCACCGGATCCCAGTTCACCGTGGCCTCCTTGCGGTAGGCCAGACCTGCTTCAAGGAATTGCAGGAAAAGCCACTGGGTCCAGCGGTAGTAATCCGAGCGACAGGTGGTCACCTCCCGGTCCCAGTCGATCGATAGACCCAACCGGCTGAGTTCCGTGCGCATCTGGGCAATGTTCTGCTCGGTCCAACCCGCCGGATCCACACCCCGCTCGATGGCAGCGTTTTCCGCCGGCAGACCAAACGAATCCCAACCCATGGGGTGCAACACCCGCTTGCCCTGCAGGCGCTGGGCCCTGGCGATCACATCGGTGATCACGTAGTTGCGCACATGGCCCATATGCAGGTTTCCGGATGGGTACGGAAACATCGACAGCGCATAGAAGTTCTCGCTGCGATCAGCACTCGGTTCCGGGGTGCGATCGAGCCCCAGCTCAGCCCAGCGCTTCTGCCAGCGGGGCTCCAGTTCAGTGGGGTTGTAGTGGGACTCGCTGCTGGCCATCGGGGGTTCAGGTCGGCGGCAACGGAAGCCGCGGCGACGGCATTGTCGCCGTCGATGGGTCCGCATCCACCGGAGAGATCAGTTCAATGCGCGCCCTCGCCAGCAGATCAGGGCGCTGGCGATTGCTCGGCAACAGCGCCAGGAATTCAGGGTCTTGCCACAACAACCGGCCCTGCAGCTCACGGCCATTGGCCATCGAGATGCGCAGCTGGCGGCGCTGGCGGATCCACTGCTGCAGCAAGCGCACCCCAGGCAAAGTGGTGTCGAGCGTGCGATCGAGGGCCATACGATCAGGGCAATTGGAGAGGGCCGTTGTCCTTGCAGTTCCGTAAATACCAAGGCCTCGGCAACGATTTCATCCTCATGGATGGCCGGCGGGGTGAGTTACCTGATTTCAGTGGTGAACCAGCCAGGCAGCTGTGTGATCGTCGTTTTGGCATCGGCGCCGACGGCTTGATCCTGGCGCTGCCAGCGCGCGCCGATGGGGATGTGCGCATGCAGATCCTCAATGCCGATGGCAGTGAAGCCGAAATGTGCGGCAACGGGATTCGTTGCTTTGCCCGCTTCTTGGCCGATCTGGATCATTCCCCGGTGGGCACCCGCTGGCGCGTGGAAACCCCAGCTGGAATGATCATTCCCGAGCTGCTCGGCGATGAGCAGGTCACGGTGGACATGGGCTCCCCGTTCCTGGATCCGGCCACAGTGCCAAGCACCATCGCCGCCGGCAATCCCCTGGCCGAAGCTGAACTGGAGGTGGCTGGCGAGCGACTGATGGTGGCCGCCGTGGGCATGGGCAATCCCCACGCGGTGGTGCAGGTGGAAGACCTGAACAGCATCGATTTCGATCGGCTTGGGCCCGCCCTGGAGCAGCATCCAGCCTTCCCGGCTCGCACCAATGTGCATTTCGTTTGCGTGCAGAGGCCCGACCACCTCAGCGTGCGGGTCTGGGAACGGGGCGCCGGTCCCACCCTGGCCTGCGGCACCGGAGCCTGCGCCACCCTGGTGGCCACCCACCTGCGCGGAGCCTGTGGGCGGAGCGCCACGGTGGAACTGCCTGGGGGACCGCTTGAGATCCACTGGGATAAACACGACCATCTGCAGATGGCCGGTCCAGCGGTGTTCGTGTTCAGCGGCACAGTGACCAAGTCAGAGGCTGACGCCGCCAGCAGCACCCCAGAGAGCACGGCTGATGTCGCCACAGCCAGCCCTGGTATCGATTGCGCCACGGCCTGCGCCGACGGCTGTCAGCGGCCCGATGATTGCCCCAGCGCCGCCGGACGGGCCCAGGCTCTGGCACTGCTCGATCAGGTGTCGCTCGATCAATTGGTGAACCTGGCCAATGCTTCGGTGGAGGAGCGCACCCGCCGCCGCATTGGCTTCTGACCCGCTGCTCTACCTCGATGCCTGCGCGGCCGTCCCCCCCGATTCCGGGGTGTTGGCCCGCATGCTGGAACAACACCAGCGCTGCTGGGCTAATCCCTCCAGCGTGCATCCGGCCGGCATTGCCGCGGCTGAGCTGCTGGAGCGCAGCCGCCAGACCCTGCTGAACCTGCTGGGCTGCCCCACGGGGCAGGTGGTGTTCACCTCCGGTGGCACAGAGGCCGACAACCTGGCCCTCCTGGGGGCAGCAGCTCACCGCTCCCCGGGCCGGTTGTTGATCTCACCGCTGGAACATCCAGCCGTATCGGCTGCAGCGCAGCGGCTTCAACAGCAGGGCTGGGAGGTGGTCACCCTGGCGGTGGATGCGTGCGGCCTGATTGATCTCCCACAGCTGGAGCGGCTGCTGCAACCGCCCACCCAGCTGGTGAGCATCGCTTGGGCCAGTTCCGATCTAGGCACCCTGCAGCCGATGCAACGCATCGGTGCGCTCTGCCGCAAGTCGGGCGTGGTGCTGCACAGCGATGCGGTGCAGGTGGTGGGCCAGTTGCCGCTGGAGCAGCTGCTGCCTCTGCCGGTGGATCTGCTGAGCCTCAGCGCCCACAAGTTTCAAGGGCCCCGAGGCATCGGCGCACTGGTGGCGCGCCAACCTCTGCCCCTGCAGGCGCAGCTGGTGGGCGGGGGCCAGGAGGGGGGGCTGCGATCAGGCACTGAAAGCCCCTGGCTGGCTTCAGCGCTGGTGGATGCACTGCAGTTGCGGCAGCGGCAGCAGCCCGCGCTGGCCGAGCGCATGCTGGCCCTGCGTCAAGAGCTGCAACAGCAGTTCAGCCAATCGCCAGGGGTGCAGATCAGTGGAGCAACGGCGGTGGAGCAACGGCTGCCCCATCACCTCAGCCTGCTGCTGGCCACAGCCGATGGAGTGCCGCGCTCAGGGCGAGCGGCGGTGCGAGCCCTGGCCCGCCATGGTGTGGCGGTGAGCAGTGGTTCAGCCTGCAGCAGTGGACGCGATCAAGCCAGCCCTGCCCTGTTGGCCCTCGGGCTCGATGGCCGCTGGGCTCGCAGCGGTCTGCGCTTGAGCCTGGGGCCCTGGCACACCAGCAGCGCCCTCGCCGGTGTGGCTGATTTGCTGGAATCGGTGCTGCCAACGTTGCCCCCAGCGGCCTGCCCATGAGCCTTCCCGCCGATCTCGCCGCCGCAGAAGCGCAACTGCTTGAGGCCCTTGAGGCGGCGCTCGGCGCTGACGCCAAAGGGCGCTGGACCACGGAACTGCGATTTGAGGGGCTGCGGGTGGCCCCGGTGGCCCTGCGGCTGCAGCGCCGCCTCGATCGCCCTGGGCGGCGCGCCCAGCTGCTGTTCGCCGATGCGGGAGCCACCGCCCTGGCCAAACGCGATGCCCCCGACCAGGCCGATGCCATCAGCAGCCTGGCCGATTGGGGCAACCGCAGTGATGCCGCAGACACCGTGCTGCTGGCGGTGACCCCGGGCCCACCCGATTACGAGGAGGTGCAAACGGTGTGCGAGGCCCATCCGGGCTCGGTTGTGCTGTTGAACGGGCGTTTGGAGGATGCCGCGGTGGGAATTGGCAGCGTGGCCCGCGAACGGCGCCGCGGCTTTGTGGCCCAGTGGCGCAGCGCCTACACCCTGCAGCCCCTGGCGGGAGCAGCATTGCGCCACGCGCATCCCGGGGATTGGGAACTCTTCCGCCTCGATGCCGATGGCTACCGCCCAGCAGCCCAGTTCGAGCAACGCCCTGCCCCTGAAGAACTGGATGAGGCCCTGCTCGATGGCTCCAAAGCGGGGCTGCGAGCGGTCGACCGCTTCGTACGCGAGCTCAACGGTTGAGCCGCTGTGAAGCGGGCAGCCCTGGGCAGCGCAACTAAAATTCAGGGATTAAAAATCCAGTTCCAAACCAATGGCTGAACCGCAACGCGCTGTCCCCAGGCGGTTCAGCTGGGTGGACGCCGGTGCCGCTGCGGCGGTGCTGGTGGCGGCCGCTGGGGTGATCTGGAGCCCCAAGCTCAGCGGAGCCGTGGCCCGTGCCACCGGCGGCGTCAAGCCAGTGCTCGTCACCGTTGACGTGAAACACGTGCCCTCAGTGAATCCAGCGGCGCTGCTGCAACGCATCCGCGACGATGGCCGCACCAGCCTGGTGATCCGCAATCAGCCCCATGGCTCGGTGAAGGTGGACGGCGCTGAGCTGCTCGAGCGCAAGGTGGTGCTGATGGGGCCCAATGGTCAGGTGGCCGTGGTGGCCGA
>JAYKIT010000116.1:0-6740 GCA_035285765.1 Synechococcus sp.
TCGACCAGAGCAGTGGCACCAGCGCCAAGCAGCAGGCGCTGGTGGAGTATTTCCGCGAAGCGCCGCCAGCTGATGCCGCCTGGGCACTGCAGCTGCTGCTGGGCAAGCGGCGCAAGCGGCTGATCACTGGCCGGCGCCTGCGGGAGGTGGCCCAGCAGCTCAGCGGCTTGCCCCAATGGCTGTTTGATGATTGCCACGCCCAGGTGGGCGACAGCGCTGAAACGGTTGCCTTGCTGCTGCCGGAGGGCACAGGGGAAGGGCAGGAGCAACCCTTGCATGTGTGGATGGAGCAGCAGCTGCCGGCACTCGCTCAACTGGAAAAGGAGGCCCAGGCCGAGGCCCTGGGTCAGCTGTGGGCAAGCCTGAGCCGCAACGATGTGTTCCTGGTGTGCAAGCTGCTGAGCGGTGGCTTCCGGGTGGGTGTCAGCAGTGGTCTGGTGAACCGGGCTTTGGCGGAGCTGGCCGGGGTGGAGCCCAGCACCATGGCGCAACGGTTGATG
Organism: Synechococcus sp.; assembly: GCA_035285765.1. Taxonomy (GTDB): domain Bacteria; phylum Cyanobacteriota; class Cyanobacteriia; order PCC-6307; family Cyanobiaceae; genus RCC307. Next base: position 501 of record JAYKIT010000116.1, read on the forward strand.
GGCGGCATGGAGCCAACTGCTGAGGTGTTCAAGGCCCTGCTGGATCCCAACGCCGAAGCCGGTGGCATCCCCAGCGGCCGCCCCTACCCGTTTTTTCTGGCCAGCCCCCTGGATGGCGAGAAGCTGGCCAGCCTGCATCCCGAGGCTTGGCAAGGGGAGTGGAAGTGGGATGGCATCCGCGGCCAGCTGATCCGCCGCGGGGGTGAAACCTTCCTCTGGAGCCGCGGTGAGGAGCTGATCAACAGCAGCTTTCCCGATCTGGTGGCCCTGGCTGAGCAACTGCCCGATGGCACGGTGCTCGATGGCGAAGTGCTGGTGTGGGGAGAGGCTGAATCCCTGCCCCAATCCTTCGCTGCACTGCAACGGCGGCTCGGCCGCCAGAGCGTGGGACGCACCCTGTTGCAGCAATGCCCCGCCAGCCTGGTGGCCTACGACCTGCTGGAACTGGGAGGCCAGGATCTGCGCAGCCAGCCGCTGCGGCAGCGGCGGCAACAGCTGGAAGCACTGGCTGCAACCTGGAGCGGCGGCCTGCGGCTCTCCCCCGTGCTGCACTTCAGCAGCTGGGAGGAGCTGGAACAGCAGCGGCAAGGAGCGAGGCAGCAGCAGGCCGAGGGCCTGATGCTCAAGGCCCTGGACTCCCCCTATCTGGAGGGGCGCAAGCGCGGCCATTGGTGGAAGCACAAGCTGGAGCCCTACCGGCTCGATGCGGTGCTGCTCTACGCCCAGGCCGGAAGCGGCCGCCGCGCCAATTTGTTCACCGATTACACCTTCGGGCTCTGGGCTCCAGCCGCCAACGCCGATGAACCCCCCAAGCTGGTGACCTTTGCCAAGGCCTACTCCGGCCTCACTGATCAAGAGATCAGCAAGCTGGATCGCTGGATCCGCAGCCACACGATCGAGCGCTTCGGGCCGGTGCGCTCGGTGCAACCACTGCAGGTTTTTGAGCTGGCCTTTGAAGGCATCCAGGCCTCCAAGCGCCACCGCAGCGGCCTGGCCGTGCGTTTCCCGCGCATCAGCCGCTGGCGGGAAGACAAACCAGCCGCTGAAGCCGACAGCCTGGCCAGCGCCCAACAGCTGCTGAACACCCCATGAGCCCTCAGCAGCTGCTGCAACCGGTGCACGCGTGGTTCCACCAGCAGGGGTGGACGCCACTGCCATTCCAGCAACAGGCCTGGGAAGCCCAGCTGGCGGGGCGCAGCGGCCTGATTCAGGTGCCCACCGGCTCCGGCAAAACCTATGCCGCGGTGATGGGCGCCATGGCGGCGATGCTGGCCGAACCGCAGCCACCCAAGGGGCTGCGCCTGCTCTACATCACGCCCCTGAGGGCCCTGAGCCGTGATCTGGAGCTGGCCCTGCTGGAGCCGATCATCGCCATGGGCTGGCCGATCACGGTGGGCACCCGCAACGGCGACACCAGCGCAGCGACGCGCACCAAGCAGCTGCGGCAGCCCCCCAACATCCTGATCACCACACCCGAATCCCTGGCATTGCTGCAGGCCAACAAGCGCTCAGAAGCGCTGGTGGAGGGCCTCCAAACCGTGGTACTCGATGAGTGGCATGAGCTGCTGGGCAGCAAGCGCGGCATCCAGGCGGAACTGGCGCTGAGCTGGCTGCGGCAACAACGGCCCGCTCTGCAGAGCTGGGTGATCAGCGCCACGATCGGCAACATCGAGCAGGCGGCTCGCCATGGCCTCGGCAGCAGCGAGCGGGATCCACTGCTGATCACCAGCCGCCAAGCCAAGCAGCTGCAGATTCGCAGCATCATTCCCGAGCAGATTGATGGCTTCCCCTGGGCGGGCCATCTGGGCTTGCGCATGCACCAGGAGCTGGTGGACCGGCTCTCCCCGGGGATCAGCACCCTGCTGTTCACCAACACCCGCAATCAATCGGAGCGCTGGTATCAGTGCCTGCGCTACGCCTGCCCGGAGATGGAGGGGCTGCTGGCCCTCCACCACAGCGCCATCGACCGCAGCGAACGGGAGGCCATTGAAGCTGGCGTGAAAGGCGGCAGCCTGCGCTGGGTGGTGTGCACCAGCTCCCTGGATCTGGGGGTTGACTTCCAACCCGTGGAGCAGGTGGTGCAGATCGGCAGCCCCAAAAACCTGGCGCGGCTGCTGCAGCGGGCCGGGCGCTCAGCGCACCTGCCCGGCGGCACCTCCCAGGTGCTGTTCATGCCCACCAACGCCCTGGAGCTGCTGGAGCTCAGTGCGGTGCGGCGGGGCCTGCAGGCGGGCCTGGTGGAAAGCCGCAAGCCACCGCGCCATGCCCTCGATGTGCTGTTGCAGCACCTCACCACCCTGGCCTGCGGCAGCGGTTTTGAGCCGATCAGCACGCTGGAGGCCGTGCGAAGCACCGCCTCCTTTGCCCAGCTCAGCGACGACGACTGGGCCTGGTGCCTGCGCTTTTTGGAACAGGGCGGCGACTGCCTCGGTGCCTATCCGCGCTACCGCAAGCTGGAGCGTGATGAGAACGGTTGCTTCCGCATCAGCAGTGCCAGCATCGCCCGCCTGCACCGGCTGAACATCGGCACGATCACCTCAGCTCCAGCCATCAAGGTGCGCTTCGTGCGCGGCGCTGTGCTGGGCCATGTGGAAGAGAACTTCATCAGCCAGCTCAAACCCAAAGACGTGTTCTTTTTCTCCGGTCGCCAGCTGGAGTTCGTACGCCTGCGCGACATGACGGCCTACGTGAAGACCACCACCAAAAAGAGCACCACCGTGCCGGCCTGGGCCGGCGGCCAGATGGCTCTTTCTGATCTGCTCACTGAACATCTGCGCCAGGAGGTGGCCCGGGCCGCCAACGGCGAACTCGACACCCCCGAACTGCAGGCCCTGGCCCCACTGTTCAGGCGCCAACGCGATCTCTCCTTGATTCCGCGGGCCAATCAGCTGCTGGTGGAAACCTGCACCACCCGCGAGGGCAGCCACCTCTACCTCTATCCCTTTGAAGGCCGGTTTGTGCACGAGGGCCTGGGCTTTCTGCTGGCTGCACGGCTCACCGAACTGGAGAAGGGCACGCTCACGGTGTCGGTGAACGATTACGGCTTTGAGCTGCTGGCCCCGCGCAGCTATCCGATGCAGGAGCTGGTGGAGCATCAGCTCGAAGAGCTACTCAGCAGTGAGGAGCTGGAAACGGATCTGGAGCGGGCCCTGAATCTCTCTGAGCTCTGCCGCCGCCGCTTCCGTGCCATTGCCCAGGTGGCAGGGCTCACGGTGCAGGGCTTCCCTGGGGCCAGCAAAACCACAGGCCAACTGCAGATCAGCGCTGGTCTGCTCTACGACGTGTTCGAGCGCCATGAACCCCAGAACCGACTGCTGCTGCAGGCCAGGGCCGAGGTGCTGGAGGAGCAGCTGGAGCTACCGCGGCTGCGCCAGGCCCTGGAGCGCATCGCCGCCAGTGAGCTGATCCACACCGCGATGCCCAGGCCGGGCCCGTTGGCCTTCCCCCTATTGGTGGAGCGGCTCAACAACCGGATGAGCAACGAAAGCGTGCTGGAGCGGGTGCAACGCATGATGCGCGAGGCGGAAAAGCACGAGGCATGATGCTGCAACCGTTTCCGATCAACTCGCGCTGGTTCCATGGCCTGCGCTTCCGCCACCTGGCGGTGGTGCAGCTGCTGGAACTGATGTTGCTCAGCGCCCCGCTACCGGATCCGATCAACGTCTACGGCCGGGTGTTCCTGTTCACGGTGCTGGTGCCGCTGCAGTTCTTCAATCGCCTGCTGGGGCTGCGCCTGGCGGGCGAAAAACAGCAGCTGCTGAAGATCTACAGCCGGGTGTTTGCCGTGCTCTCGGTGCTCTGGGCAATCGTGAGCCTCTGGCCCGGGCTGACCCACCGCTTCCCCGGCGTCACAGCCTGTTTTTACGGCGGCGTTGCCGTGGTAACAGCGGTGGTGATGTGGCGCCTGGTGGCCAACATCTGGCGCGCCCGTGATGTGCACAACGACGTGCTGTTTGGCGCCGTGATCATCTACGCCGCCCTCACGGTGCTGGGATTCGAGCTGCACAGCCTCAATCAACTGCTTCACCCCAGCGCCTATGGGCTCAGGCCAGGCCTGCCGCATCACTCTCAACTGATGCTGCTGAGCATCGGCGGCACCACCACCGCCGGCAGCCAGATCTCGCTCAATGGCATCACCGCCCAAGCGATCTTCTATTTCCAGGGGCTGTTCAGCCAGTTGTTCCTGGTGGTGTTTGTGGCCCGCATGATCGGTCTGCACACGGGGCGGCGATGAGCACGGGCACCTGCCGCAGCGATGGCCTCACCTGGCAGGGCTGTGAGCTGCAATTTCTGCCGGAGCGGGCCCTCTGGCTGGAGCAGCAGGGGCTCCTGCTGATTGCCGATGTGCATCTGGGCAAGGCCGAACACCTGCAGCGCCATGGCATTGCCCTACCCAGCGATGGGGATGCCAGCAACCTGGAACGGATCGAACAGCTGGTGCTGCGCCATCAGCCCCGGGAGCTGCTGATCCTTGGTGATCTGATTCACCATCCCCGCAGCGTGGCCCCGGAGCTGCATCAACGGGTGGAGCAACTGGTGGAGCGCCTGCCCTGCAGCGTGAGCTGGGTGGAAGGCAACCACGACCGCGGCAGCCACCTGGGGCCGCTGCTGGGGCAGCCATCGCAGCAACGGCAAGGGCTCTGGCTCAGTCATGAACCGGAACCACCCCCGCACGGATTACTGAATGTGTGCGGACACTTGCATCCCGTGTCCATCCTGAGACAAGCGAGCGACAAATTGCGGCTAGCTTGTTTTTCTTACGCTAAGTCGATCCCGAGGCTGGTTCTACCTGCTTTCGGTTGTTTGACTGGCGGCCACCCTGCAGAGCGGACTTCGGAGCAATGGGTCGTCGTGGACGGAACAGTGCTGGCCTTGCCGAAGTCCCTGCGACTTCCAGCCAGCGGCGCTCGGCGCGGCCAGCGCCGCCCCGCAGCAGCAGAACGCAGCTAGAAGCACCACCCAATCAACGCCAACGCCGGCCCAAACCACAGCCGCGCCGCAGCAGCCAGCGCCTGCGCTGGCTGGCCTGGAGTGCCCTTGGGCTGCCCCTGGCTGGCATCACTTTCCTCCTGGCGATCGCCCCCAACAGCCCCAAACGCCCGCTCCCTGCCGCAGACACCAGCGCCAGCGCTGATCTGCTGCCAGCCACCAGCGAAACCTTCCGCTACTTGCCTGATCAGGAGGTTTACGCCCTCGATTTCGACCCCCGCAAGGTGCGCTTCAGCCTGTTTGAAGGCTGGGATCGCGAGCAGGATGCCTTCGCTGATAGCAGCGGTCTCGCCTTCGTGAGCGGGCCGATGTATGAGCGCCACAACGAAGGCGACGGCAATGAGGTGACCGTGCCTCTGGGCGACATCAAGATCGGCAGCCAGATCTGGCGCGGCCGCAATCGCTCCGCCTCCCAACAGCGAGCCTTCATCGGCATCACCCGCGATGGCACGGTGGAGTTCAGCTATGGCGAGCTCACCCCGGAACGCTCCCGCCGTTACGACACCTTCATCGGTGGTCTGCACGCGGTTTACAACGACCTCGAAGAACCACCCAGCAGCTACAAGGGCGCCTACTCGGTGAGCATGGGGCAGCGCATCCGCTACTACCTGCCCCGCATCCGCATGGTGATGGGCCTGCGCAGCGATGGCCGCCTCGAGGTGTTCATGAGCCGCGATGGGCTCACCCTCGAGCAAACCAAGGAACTCTCCCGCGCCCGCGGCCTGGTGGCGGCCTACATGCCTGACCACGCCTCCAAGAGCCGCTTCATCATCCCTGGCACCAAAGGCTTCACAGAGGAAGATGCCAACTGGATCAGCGGTGGCGCCACCAGCTTCGTGCACGTGCCCTACATGCTCAAGCTGGAGCGGCGGCCCTACAACCTGCAGGGGTCGCTGCTGGCCAACCTCAATCCCCTGCGCCAACGGCAGCTCTGCAGCAATCCGATCGATTGCGGTGTGAAGCTCAGCGGCAAGGTGGCCGATCGCGCCCTGGCCGGCCTCAACCGCTTGATGGAGCAGGGAGTTGTGCCCCTGGCCCGCCTGGTATGGAGCCCCACCCAGGGACCAGCCCCCACACGCCCGGCCAGTGGTGCGCCGCTACGGGAACCACCGATCACGGCTGATCCCACGGCAGCGCTGAATGCCGGCCCAGGTCCCTCGGCCCCTTCACTGCTGGATCAGGGTGACGCCGATGTGCGCCCCGTGGCACCGGCACCGTTGCCGCCTGATCTGCCAGCTCCAGAAACCTTCA
>JAYKIT010000117.1:0-8017 GCA_035285765.1 Synechococcus sp.
GATGGGCAAGCCCTCACCCGGCCCGCTGGGCGCGAGTGTCCTACGTGTGGGACACCTCCATGGGCTTCCGCTGGTAGATCAGCGCTCTCCAGCAGCCTGCTGACAGGCCCGTCGCGTCAGCGCCATCGATGTGAGCGTGGGGCTCTGCCAACCGGCTGAGGTCCAACTGGCGCCATCGCTCACCAGCAGGTTGGCGCAGGTGTGGAGGCGATTCCAGCGATCCAGCACCGAACGGGCTGGATCGGTTCCCATCGGGGCACCGCCCAGTTCATGCACGTAATACCCCGGTGGGGTGAGCTCCAGCGAACCGGCCACACTGCCGCGCACCAGGGGCTCCACCAGAGGCATCTTCAGCAAATCCTCCACCGGCGCCACCACGCCACCGGCTTCGGCCACCACCATCTCAATGCGTTGCACCATGTGGCTGGCCATGGCCTGATCAGCAGCGCTGCGCCGCTGGGCAATCAACGGCACCGGCACGCCATGGGCATCACAGCGGCTGGGATCGAGCATCACGCGGTTGTGGGCCTCAGGGGCCACCTCCCCATGGCCAATCAGGAACCCCAGGGCCGCCCCAGGGTTGCGGCGCAGCAGCCCCGGCACCGCGAAGCGCTGCACCCCGCACCAGAGGCCATAGCCCTCCTCGCCGGTGTTGGGAATGAAGCTGCTTTCCGCCCCCGATAAACCGGTTTGGGGAGGTGCAGGCGGCTGGTTGGGCAGCTCGAAGAAACGGGCCACCGAGAGGTGATCCATCAGGCCGCGGCCGATCAAACCCTCCGGATCGATCAGACCACCAGAGCAGCGGTCATCGCGGGAGAGCAGCAGCAGGCGCAGGCTCTCGATCGTGGAAGCGCAGAGCACCACCAGCCGAGTGCTGGCCCGCTGCAGGGCGCCGGTGGCGGTATCGAGAAACAGCACCCCCTCACAGCGGTCCTGGGAGGAATTCAGCAGCAGCTGAACCGCGACCGCGCCACTGCGCAGGGCCACACGGCCACTGGCCAGGGCGCGCGCCAAGGCACCACCCTGGGCGCTGAACCGGGGCCAGGGGCCATCACGGCCAAGGTCATGGCGAGGGAATCCGCGCGATGGGATGAACGGCAACCCCAGGCGCGCGCAACCGCGCCCCAGCGCCTGCTCACCAGGGGTGAGCGCAGCCGCGGGCTGGTAATGGCCATCGGGCAGCAACGGCAGGCCATCGCGCTGACCCCAAACGCCGAACTGCTGCTCCAGGGCGCTGTAGTGGGGGTCAAGATCGCGGTGCTCGATGGGCCAACCCTGGGCAAACTCGCGATCGGAAAGCCGCAAGGTGATGCCGCCCCAGGTGAGGCTGCGCCCCCCCACCTGGCGACCACGAATCCAGAGATAGGGCTGATCTTCAGGGGTGCTGTAGGGGAAGCGCTGCTCATCGACAAACAGATCGGGGTTGTTCTTCCAGTACCCCGGGTGCTGGCACTGCCGCTGATGGCGACCGGCGCTCAGATGCTGCAGCCGCCGCAGCGTGTTGCGCGGCTCCTGGCCCTGGGCTGCTGCCGCCGGCAGCTCAGGGCCAGCCTCGAGCACAAGCACCTGCAGCCCCTGGTCGGCGAGGGTCTGGGCCGCCACCGCACCGGTGGCACCACTGCCAACCACCACGGCGTCGTAGGTGAGCGCCGGATCGAAGGGTGCAGCCAAGGCCTGCGAGCTGTTACGCCCGATGCTGCCGCAGCCCGGAACAGAGGAGGAGCCCCGTAAAATCCGCACCACTACAGACCCCCCACCAATGGTCTCCGCTCTGGCCTCCGTGTTGCGTCGCCTGGCCGCCCTGGCCCTGGCCTTCGTGCTCTGCTTCGGCGTGGTTTCCGCCGCCGAGGCCAAGGGCAAAGCTGCGGCCACCATCAGCCCCGACGACATGGCGCTGATCCGCCGCCAGGCCGAGGGCTTCCTGGCTGCCAAGGAGCGCCTGCCCGAGCTGGCCACCCTGGTGAACGAGAAGAACTGGGTGTTCACCCGCAACCTGATCCACGGCCCCATGCAGGATCTGGGCCGCGAGATGCTCTACATCAACCAGCGCCTGCTCCCCGGTGATCGCGCTGAGGCCAACAAGCGTGCCGATGCCCTCAAAGATGCCCTGGCCGGCCTCGATGAAGCAGCCCGCCTGCAGGACGGCCCCCGTTTGAGCAAGGAATACATCAAGGTGGCTAGCGGCTTCGGCTCCTATGCCGAGGTGATCCCCGCCGCTGCGCTCAACTGAGCCAACCCACCCGCGTTGCCGTTGTCGGCGCTGGCTTTGTTGGCAGCGCCACCGCCTGGCTGCTCAGACGCCAGGGCTACGCCGTTCAACTGATCGATCCAGGCCCAAACTCCAAAGCCCAGCGCAGCGGCAGTGCCGCCGCGCTGGGTTTGTTAATGGCGGATGTGTTCCAACGCCGCAGCGGCCGCGGCTGGCGGCTGCGGCAGCAGTCACTGGAGTTGTTCAGGCAATGGAGCGCCCAGCTGCAGGCTGAGGGTTTCACCCAAGCCAGCCTGCAGCCGGGTCTGTTGCTGCTGGCCGCAAATGAACAAGAACAGCAGCGGCTGCAATGGCTGAGCCAACTGCGCCAGGCCCCTGGGGCCGAGCTGAATCTGCTGAGCCAGACCCAGCTCGAACGCCAGGTGGAGCAGGGCCGATTACCGCCACTGCCAGCAGATCAACAGGGGGGCCTGTGGTCGCAACGCGACGGCCAGCTCGATCCGATCGCCTGGATGCAGGCCCTGCAGCGCTCAGCGGAACGGCAGGGGCTGGAGCGCCTGCAGCAACGCGTGCTGCAGGCAGCAGCGAACGGCTCTGGTTGGAGCTTGGAGCTGAGCGATGGTTCGGCGTGCCACTGCGATTGGCTGGTGATCTGCGCCGGCATGGGCAGCCAGGCACTACTGGCCAGCCTGGGGCTGGAGCTAGAGCTTGAACCTGTGAGCGGCCAGGCCCTGGAACTGCAACTGCCCGCCCATCAACAACCCTGGCGAGGCTCCTTGGTGTGGCGCGGCATGAACCTGGTGCCACGGCCGCAGGGTTGCCTCTGGCTGGGGGCCACGCTGGAACCAGGCGCCAGCGGCGAAGCCAGCGCCCTGGCAGCCCTGCGCCAGCTGCAGGGGGATGCTCCCGATTGGCTGCAACAAGCCGAGGTGCTGGGGCAGTGGCAGGGCCAACGGGCGCGCCCGCTGGGGCAGCCAGCGCCGGTGCTGCAGCAACCGCTGCCGCAGCTGCTGCTGCTCAGCGGGCATTACCGCAACGGCATCCTGCTGGGGCCAGCCAGCGCGACCTGGGCAGCAGAACAAATTGCCGAGGGTTAATTCAACGGTAGCGAGCGCTTAAAACGCGCTTTCTAACTCTTGCGTTGGTCATCATTCATCGCATCATGGCCCGCAGATTGCTTGCGCTGGCAACAGCCGGCGGCCTCACCGCTCTCAGCCTCACGGGGTGCTCCTTATTCACCGGAAGTAGCGGTGGCGGCAAGCTCACCGGAGCCGGCGCCTCCTTCCCCGCTGCGATCTACAACCGCTGGTTCCAACAATTGGCTCAGAAGCCAGAAGGCGTCAAGGTGGCCTACCAGTCCGTGGGATCAGGCGCCGGAGTGCGTCAGTTCATCGGCAAAACGGTGGACTTCGGTGCCAGTGACGTGCCGATGAAGCCCGAACAAATTGCGCAAGTGAAGCGGGGCGTGGTGCAACTGCCCATGACGGCTGGCGCCATTGCCGTGGCTTACAACAAGCCAGGCTGTGATTTGAAACTCGATCAACAACAGCTGGCCGATGTCTTCCTCGGCAAAATCACCAATTGGAAAGATCTGGGTTGCGGCGACCAAAAGTTAACCGTTGTTCATCGCTCCGATGGCTCAGGTACCACCGCCAACTTCACAGCCCACTTGGCCGCGATCAGTCCTGCCTGGGCCAATGGTCCAAGCAAAGGCAAAACGATCAGCTGGCCAACCGGTGTTGGCGCCAAAGGCAATGAAGGTGTCGCCGCACAGTTAGGCCAACTGGAAGGCGGCATTGGCTACGTGGAAGTGGCTTACGTCAAAGGACCACTCCAAGCAGCCGCCCTCACTAATGCCTCCGGCGAGGTCGTGAAGCCAACGGCAGAAAGTGAAAGTGAGGCACTCGCCTCCATTGATCTGGGCCCTGACCTCACAGGCAGCAATCCCAACCCTGCCAAGGGCTATCCAATCGTCACCTTCACCTGGATCCTTCTCTACAAAGAAGGGAACGGCGACAAGCTCAAACCTCTGCAGACAGCGTTTGAATACACGCTCTCTCCTGAGGCACAGCAGCAGGCGCCAGAGATTGGCTACGTGACCTTGCCGGAGGAAGTGGTGACCAAAGCCAAAGAGGCTCTTCAGACCATCCAGTAGGCCGATTCGGCACAACACAAAAAAAGCCCCCCTGTCTGGGGGGCTTTCTTGATGGAACGGTGAGATCTATTTGGATTCGGTGAATTCGGCGTCGATCACGTCATCGGCACCCGCGGAAGCGGATTCAGCGGAGGCACCATTGCTGCCATTGGCAGACGCTTCGGGAGCACCCTCAGCGCCCTGCTGATAGACCGAGGCACCAGCGGCATAGAGCGCCTGCTGCAGCTGCTCCAGCACGCTCTTCATGGTGTCGTAGTCATCCTTTTCAATGGCTTCCTTGAGCTGGGTGGTGAAACCCTCCACCTTGCTCTTGTCATCGGCCGACACCTTGTCAGCCAGCTCGCTGAGCTGCTTTTCAGCCTGATACACCAGGGTTTCCGCCTGGTTCTTGAGGTCGATGCGCTCGCGCTTCTCCTTGTCAGCCGAAGCATTGACTTCAGCGTCCTTGACCATCTTCTCCACCTCGTTGTCGCTGAGGGTGGAGGCACCGGTGATGGAGATGGTCTGCTCCTTGCCACTGCCCTTGTCCTTGGCGGTCACGCTGAGGATGCCGTTGGCGTCGATGTCGAAGGTCACCTCGATCTGGGGCACGCCACGGGGAGCGGGGGGGATGCCATCGAGACGGAAGGTTCCGAGCGACTTGTTATCGGATGCCATCTCGCGCTCACCCTGGAGCACGTGGATCTCCACGTTGGTCTGACCATCCACGGCGGTGGAATAGGTCTCCGACTTCTTGGTGGGAACCGTGGTGTTGCGGTTGATCATCTTGGTCATCACACCGCCGAGGGTTTCCACACCCAGCGACAGGGGGGTGACGTCCAGCAGCAGGATGTCCTTCACCTCACCGGCGAGCACACCACCCTGGATGGCGGCACCCACGGCCACCACCTCATCGGGGTTCACGGTCTGGTTGGGATCTTTGCCGGTGACACGCTTCACCAGCTCCTGAACGGCCGGGATGCGGGTGGAACCACCCACCATCACGATCTCGTCAAGCTCGCTGGAGGAGAGCTTGGCGTCCTTCAGGGCCTGCTCCACAGGCACCTTGCAACGGTCGATCAGCTTGGACGCCAGCTCCTCGAACTTGGCGCGGGTGAGGGTGAGATCAAGGTGCTTGGGACCCTCAGGGGTGGCCGTGATGAACGGCAGATTGATCTCGCTCTGGGTGGCGCTGGAGAGCTCGATCTTGGCCTTCTCGGCAGCTTCGGTCAGGCGCTGCAGGGCCTGCTTGTCCTGGCGCAGATCAATGCCTTCATTGGCCTTGAAGCTGTCGGCCAGGTGATCCACGATCACCTTGTCGAAGTCATCACCACCGAGGTGGGTGTCACCGGAGGTGGAGAGCACCTCGAACACGCCATCACCCACCTCGAGCACAGACACGTCGAAGGTGCCGCCGCCAAGGTCGAACACCAAGATGCGCTCGTTGCTCTTCTTGTCGAGGCCGTAGGCCAGGGCCGCAGCGGTGGGCTCGTTGATGATGCGCAGCACCTCAAGGCCAGCGATCTTGCCGGCGTCCTTGGTGGCCTGGCGCTGGGAATCGTTGAAGTAGGCCGGAACGGTGATCACGGCCTGGGTAACGGTTTCACCCAGATATTTGCCGGCATCCTCAGCCAGCTTGCGCAGCACCTGAGCAGACACCTCCTCAGGGGCGAATTGCTTATCGAGAACCGGGCACTTGACCTTGACGTTGGAACCAGCCTTCTCAACGGTGTAGCTGACCTCCTTCGACTCCTCGTTCACCTCATCAACCCGACGGCCGATGAAACGCTTCACGGAATAGAAGGTGTTATCGGGGTTCATCACCGCCTGACGCTTGGCGATTTGCCCCACCAGCTGATCCTGGTTTTTGGTGTAGGCCACCACCGAGGGAGTGGTGCGGAAGCCCTCGGCGTTCGCGATCACGGTGGGCTTGCCGCCCTCCATCACGGAAACACAGCTGTTCGTGGTGCCAAGGTCAATGCCGACAACCTTGCCCATCGGTGCCCACCTCCAGAAATGGTGATTTGAATGGGCTCATCCTCCACAGCAGACCCGGTGACAGGCGAGGTGTGGTTCCCGAACAGGCAGGCTGGTGGAGCGATCCTGCCCGGGCAATGATCAACGGCGGCACCAGCCTTGTGGGCCTGCTTGGCAATCCAGTGCGCCACTCGCTTTCGCCGGTGATGCACAACGCAGCCCTCGAAAGCATGGGGCTCAACTGGCGCTACCTGGCATTGCCCTGCAAAAGCGAAAGCCTGGATCAGGTGTTGCAGGGTCTCAGGGCCGTGGGCTGCCAGGGGCTCAACGTCACCATCCCGCACAAGCAGGCCATTGCTGACCTCTGCGAAGAGCTCAGCCCACTGGCACAGCGACTTGGTGCCGTCAACACCCTCGTCCCAGGGACAAACGGTGGCTGGTATGGCACCAACACTGACGTGGAGGGATTTCTGGCACCCCTCCTCGGTGCCAACGAGACCTGGGCTGGACGCCATGCCGTTGTGATCGGCTGCGGCGGATCGGCTCGGGCGGTGGTTGCCGGTCTCCAGAACCTGAACCTCAAGACCATCACCGTGGTGGGTCGCCGAAGCGAAGCCCTGCAGGCCTTCATCACCGATCTCCAGCAAAGCAGCGCCCCGTTGACGGCATGTCTCGACAACGCGCCCCAGCTCAACGACGCGATCGCTCAAGCCGCACTCGTGGTCAACACCACCCCTGTGGGAATGGCCCAGCACGGCGACCCGGAGGCCATGCCGTTGGGGGCCGAACTCTGGACAGAGCTCAACGCCGAAGCGGTGTTGTACGACCTCATCTACACACCAAGGCCCACCAGCTGGCTCGCGGCCAGGCAACGCCGGGGCCATCACTGCATTGATGGCCTCGAGATGCTGGTGCAGCAGGGCGCTGCCTCGCTGCGGCTTTGGAGTGGACGAAATGACGTTCCTGTTGAAGCCATGCGAAGTGCCGCCGCAACTGCTCTTGCGACCTAACGTCGCAGCAATTCCAAGCTCCACCGTGCAGATCCCCCTCTGGCAACGGCTGCTCGCACCGCTGGTGTACCTGCTCCCCTGGAGTGACGCCATTCCCTTTGGCCTCGGGGCTGACGGCGTGTTCAACCAGATCCCGTTGCTCAGGCTGCTGATCGTTCCAGCCGTGCCGCTGATCCAACTGGATCGCGGGGTTCCCTTCGGTGGTCTGCTGCTGTTCTTTGTGCTGTTTCTGGCGGTGGTGCGGAATCCAGCCGTTCCTTACTTCCTGCGCTTCAACACCCTGCAGGCCCTGCTCACCGACATCGTGATCGTTCTGCTGAGCTTCGCCTTTGGCATCCTTCTCCGACCCGTTGCCGGAGGCAGCCTGCTGCTGGGCACCCTGTCCAGCACGATCGTGGTGGCGGTACTGGCCATCCTTGTGTTTGCCCTGGTGGAGTGCTGGCGGGGGCGTGAACCAGACCTGCCCGGCATCAGTCAGGCCGTGCGCATGCAGCTCTACTGAAGGGGGGGGCACGCCAGGGGATAAGGTGTTGGATCCGTCGCTCACTTCGGTGAGCCTGAAGCCCCGTTGGTGCTGCCCATGACGCACGATCCGTACTACGAAACCATGTACATCCTTCGTCCGGACATTCCGGAGGAGGAAGTCGAAAGCCATCTCACCAAGTACCGCGACATGCTCGTGGAAGC
>JAYKIT010000118.1:0-2992 GCA_035285765.1 Synechococcus sp.
GATGGCGCTGACGCGACGGGCCTGTCAGCAGGCTGCTGGAGAGCGCTGATCTACCAGCGGAAGCCCATGGAGGTGTCCCACACGTAGGACACTCGCGCCCAGCGGGCCGGGTGAGGGCTTGCCCATCTGCTCCCCACTGCAGCGGCAGATTTTTCTTGCCGACTTAAAAAAGGGCCTGCGCCCGTTCCACGCGATGGCAGCCGCCACGGCAATCCTGCAGCTGATCTGCCCCGATCGTTCGGGGTTGGTGAGTGAGCTTTCGGGCTGGGTGGCTGCCAATGGCGGCAACATCCGCCATGCCGATCACCACACCGACAGCGGTGCGGGACTGTTCCTCAGCCGCATCGAATGGGACCTCGAGGGTTTCGGCTTATCCCGCGCCAGCCTGCCCGCGGCGGCCCAGGCCCTGGCGGCTCGGCTCGGTGGTGAAGGGCAGCTGCATTTCTCCGATCAGCTGGCGCGGGTGGCGATCTTTGTGAGCAAGCAGGATCACTGCCTGCTGGATCTGCTCTGGCGCACGCGAGCCGGTGAGCTGCCGATGCAGGTGCCGCTGGTGATCAGCAATCATCAGGACCTGCGCGGCATCGCCGAAAACTTCGGTGCCCGCTTTGAGCATGTGCCGGTGTCAGCCGCCGGTAAGGCGGAGGCGGAGCAGCGTCAGCTGCAGCTGTTGCAGGAGGAAGCCATTGATGTGGCCGTGCTGGCCAAGTACATGCAGGTGCTCAGTGGGGGCTTCCTGCAGCAGTTCGCTCCGGTGATCAACATTCACCATTCGTTTCTGCCGGCATTCACCGGCGCTCAGCCCTACCACCGCGCCTGGGAGCGGGGGGTGAAGCTGATCGGCGCCACGGCCCACTACGTCACCGAAGAGCTCGATGCCGGTCCGATCATTGAGCAGGCCACCGTGCATGTGAGCCACCGCGATGAGGTGGCTGATCTGATCCGTAAGGGTCGCGATATGGAACGGCTGGCCCTGGCCCGGGCCCTGCGCCAGCATCTGCGGCATCAGGTGATGGTCTACCGCGGCCGTACAGCGGTGTTTGACTGAATCGACGGAGTTCCTGTGCGATTGATTCAGCGCCTGCAGCAGCACCGGCCCGAGGTGGCGTCACCCTCCGGCTGGCTTGCCTTTCAGCTGGGCCTGCTGCTGCTGGCGAGCAGCATTTTGCTGGCGGTGATCCCCCTGTTCTGGGCGCTGCTGGAGGGCACGCGCCGCGGCCGGCTGCCCTGGTGGGGGGATTGGCTCAATCGCTGCCTGCTGGTGGTGGGCGTGTTGATCGTGCTGAGTGCCCCTTGGGCCCACAGCGGTTGGCTCGCCTGGGTGGGCCTGGTGAACTGGCTGCCCTTTTTCTGGGGTTTCTGGGGCTTTCAGCCCTACATGGCCACCCCCCAGGCGCGACGCCGCATCGCCCTGGTGCTGGTGGCCGGCACCGTGCCCGTGGTGGTGAGTGGCCTGGGCCAGCTGTGGTTGGGCTGGAGTGGCCCCTGGCAGGCCCTTGGTGGTTTGGTGATCTGGCACATGGCCCCGGGGGGCCATCCCAGTGGGCGGCTGTCGGGGCTGTTCGATTACGCCAACATCGCTGCCGCCTGGCTGGCCTTCAGCTGGCCGCTCCTGCTCGGTGCCGCGGTGGCAGCTGGTCGCAGCTGGTTCCAGCGCTGGAGCTGGCGTCAGCCCACGGTGTTGCTGTTGGTGCTGGCTCAGCTGACGGCCCTCTATCTCACGGATTCCCGCAATGGCTGGGGTGCAGCGGTGCTGGCCATTCCTCTGGTGCTCGGCACAGCCAGTTGGGTGTGGCTGCTGCCGGTGTTGCTGCTGCTGTTGCTGCCGCTGCTGCTGGCGGTGCTGCCCGGGGTGCCGGAGCTGTTGCAGCTGCCGGCCCGTGCCCTCGTGCCCGACAGCATCTGGGGCCGCTTGAGCGATCTCACCTTCAGCGATCGGCCGCTGGCGTCCACCCGTCTGGGCCAGTGGGGGGTGGCCGCCACCCTGGTGGCGGAACGCCCCTGGTTGGGCTGGGGTGCTGCCGCCTTCACGTTGGTGTATCCCCAGCGCACTGGCGTGTGGCATGGTCATCCCCACAACCTGCCGTTGGATTTGGCCCTCAGCCATGGGCTGCCGGCGGCGTTGTTGCTGGTGGGGGTGGTGTTGTGGCTGCTGCTGCGGGCCCTTGGCCGGGGTTTGCTGCAGGCCGGTCCCTACGAGCGCGCCTGGTGGACTGCGGTGCTGATTCTGGTGGTGCTGCATGCCACCGATCTGCCCCTCTACGACGGCCGCGTGAATGTGGCCGGCTGGATTTTGCTGGCAGGGTTGCGGGCCGCCTGTTGGCCTGAGGCCTTCAGGCCTCGGCGCCAAGGCTGAGGGCTTCGGCCCGGTGCTTGGCCAGGGTGGCCACGGGCAGTGGTCCTTCGAGATGGCTCCAGGGCAGCACCCGGTTGTCGTCCCAACGGGCGTGGATCACCTCCTCCCAGGGGGGCAGATCCTGTTGCTGCTCTTTGTAGGCACGCTTCCAACTGCCCTGGCTGTCGCTCTTGCCGCGCACGGCGGCAATCACTGGGGCCAAGCGGCGGTCGCTGCGCGAGAGCAGGGCTTGAATCACGCTCCAGCCATAGCTTTCCGGCCGCAGCTCGATGCCTTTGGGCTTGAGCCGTTTGGCCAGCAGCTTCAGTCGTTTCTCGGCTTCCGGCCGTACCCCTTCCCACTGGAATGGGGTGTGGGCTTTGGGCACGAAGCTGCTCACCCCCAGGCTGAGCCGCAGTCCGGGGGTGGCTTTCTTGAGGCTCAGCAGCAGGGCTGCGGTGGCTTCGATGTCGGCGTCCTCTTCACTGGGCAAGCCGGCCATGCCATAGAGCTTGAGCCCACTGAGGCCCCCTTCCTTGGCGTAGCGGGCCGCCGCGTGAATCTCCGCTTCGCTGAGCTTTTTGTTCACCACGGCGCGCATGCGTTCGCTGCCGGATTCGATCGCGATCGTGAGCGATTTACTGCCGCGACTGGCCA
>JAYKIT010000119.1:0-6786 GCA_035285765.1 Synechococcus sp.
CAGCAGCGCATCCTGCTGGCCGGTGCCATCTCAGCGGGACGCTCCACCCTGCTGCTGGATGAACCGTGTTCCGCCATGGACCCACCCACCCGTTCGCTGGTGCTGGAGTTGCTGCTGCAGCTGCGCAGCAAGGGGATCAGCATCTGCCTCACCAGCCACGACTGGGGGCGTGCCCTGCTGAGCTACGACCGGGTGATCGTGCTGGACCGCACGGTGCTCTTTGACGGAGCACCCACAGGGATTGATCAAGCCCTGGATGACTTGATGGCCAGCCGTCACCGCTGCAATCACTGAGCCCATGACCCCGGATTTGTGGTGGCTCCTGCCCTTGCTCTTTGCCCTTTTGGAGGGGGTGATTTGTGGGGCAACAGGGGTGCTGTTGCTGACCCAGCGCCGGCTGCTGCAGGCCAATCTCATTGCCCATGGGGTATTGCCTGGGTTGGCCCTGGCCCTGGCACTCAAACTCGACCCCGCCATTGGCGGTTGGCTCAGCGGTTTGGCGGCAGCGCTGGTGGCTGAACGGCTGATTCGCACCCAACAGCGCCAACAGGATGCAGTGATCAACACCGTTCTGGCTGGAAGCCTGGCGGTGGGGGTGCTGTTGCTCTCCCTGTTGCGATTGCAGGTGGAGCTGGAGCCGTTGCTGTTTGGCGATCTGCTCCTGGCTGGCTGGCGTGATCTGCTGCAGACCCTGCTGGCGGGCGGAGTGGGTTGGCTCTTCCTGGCCAGCCACTACCGGCAGCTGGTGTTCAGCGGTGTGGACCCTGATGGCGCGGAGGCCGCGGGGATCCGGCTGGAGCGTTTGCACACCCTGCTGGCCCTGGTCACCACCCTGGTGATCGTCAGCGCGATTGCTGCGGTGGGGGTGATTTTGGTGATTGGCCTGCTCTGTGCCCCTGCAGTGGTGGCAACCCGGCGGGCCGGCAGCCTGTGGAGCGCCACGGGCCAAGCAGCGCTGATTGGAGCCTGCGCCAGCGTGGGGGGCTATGGACTGGCCCTGGGGCTGGATTTACCGCCTGGGCCGGTGATCGGCTTGCTCTGCCTGGCGATCCTGCTGCTCCCCGCGAAAGTCAGCGCCTGAACTGAACACGAGAGCGCCTGAACGCCCCAGCACTGAAGTGAAAATGATTATCACTTCTGAAGCGGACCATGCCGATTGGCGTCATCGTCACGACCGGCGTCGCAGCCACAGTGCTGCTCGCCCAAGCCAACGCAGCGCCCCAGGTGATCGGCGCTGACGGCATTCTTTGTGACCTCACCCGCACGATTGCTGGCCCCGCTGCGCGGGTCTCCTGCTTGGTTGAAGCAGGCCAGGATCCCCACGGGCTGCAGCTGCGCCCCAGCCAGCGCGCCGACCTGGCGGCTGCTCGGTTGGTGTTGATCAACGGCTTCAACCTCACCCCGGCCCTGAAGGACATCAACACCCAATCCCCCGTGATCGCGGTGGGAGAGCAAGTGCTTGCGGTCAACCCCAGCAAAGACCCCCACCTCTGGCATGACCCCTTGCAAGTGGTCGCCATGGCCGGTGTTGTGGCAAGCAAGCTCGAATCCGCAACTGACAGTTCCGCTGCCGCTGGCATTGCCCAACGAGAACAGAAAGCGGTTGCCGTACTGAAGGATCTTGATCGTTGGGCAGCAGCCCAGATCAGCACCGTGCCGCCGCAACAGCGGGTGCTGGTGAGCAAACACCGCGCGTTTGGCTTCCTGGCCAAGCGCTACGGCATCAAAGAGCTTCCGGTGATGGACAACTTCGCCACAGGCGGTGCCCTGCGCCCCTCAAGCCTGCGCAGCATCACCCAAGCCATTCAGAGCTCAGGCACGCGGGCGATCTTCTCGGAAAGCCTTCCCCCCTCGAAGGCACTGCGCCGCATCAGTCGCAGCGCTGGGATCCCGATCGCTCCACAACCGCTGGTGGCCGATGGCCTTGCCCCCGGCCAAAACCTCGTGGCCACCGCCACGGGCAACATCTGCACCTTCGTGAACGCCCAGGGAGGCCAATGCAACGCAACGCAAGCCAAAACGCTTTCTGAGCGCTGGGCTGCCCTGCCTTGAGCTCCAGTCACATCCCCTTAACCCCAAGCCAATGACACTCCGCAAATCCTTTCTGCAACTGGTCACCATCGGCCTGAGCGCCTCCATCGCCCCATTCATGGCCGATGCGCTTCAGCGCGGCGCCATGGCCCACGGAGCTGCTGGCGGCGAAGAGCTCGCCCCTGGTGAATTCAACGCCCGCCCCGTGATCACGATTGAGGGGCATGGCGGCCTTGAGAACAATCTCAAGGGGCAGCCCCAGCACTACGCCGTGGATGCCATGGCCGGCGGGGTTCTCGAATGGGGTCTCCCCAACAACGGCAGCTTCGCGGTTGAAGCCCAAATCGGCGCCGCAGCCGTTTGGGGTGAAGCCGAACACTTCTACGGCCTTGTGCATGTGGAAGAGCACAAAGGCAAGGGTCGCCACGAGGACGAGCACGAGGGCGAAGAGCACGCCGAAGCTGGCCATCGCGACCATGGCCACAGCGATGGAGCTCCCTACAAGCGCACCGATCTCAAGGGTTACCTGCAAGTGCGCTACGAGCCCAACCAACAACTGGCCTTATCGGCAACCTGGAAGCCCTATTTCGTGACCCGCAACCAGGGCGAAGAAAAGTACGGGCTCAAAAATGAAGTGGAGTTCGGTGCCATCTATGCCTTTGGCGATGGCGATGTGAACTTCGCCTTGGGCGATGGCCTTGAGGATGTGGTGAATGGTTTATTCATCTCCACCAAAAACGCCACTGGCTGGGAAAGCGACGGTCTCTACGTGGGCAATTACACCGATCTCAGGCCTGGTTTTGGCTTCAGCTACGACCAGCTCAACGTGACCCTCAGCGCTGGCCCGCGGTTTTACGTTCCCGGCGACTACGCCAAGTTGCCCAGCCGCACCGATTGGGGCGGCGAACTGGAGCTGGAATACCCCATCGGCAGCAACGCTGTGCTGTTTGCCCACTGGGAGCCGATGTACAGCACCCAGGGGGGTGAAGGCTGGGGCAAAGGCTTCCAGCACCACATCGGCACTGGCGTGAGTTTCAGCTTCTGAGCTGGCACGTGGGGTGAGTTACTCGCCTCACCCCGCGCGATACAAAACGCTTTGACGTCTTCCACCAGTGCTTCGCTTTCTGGCGCCCATCCTTTTGAGTGCATCCGTGCTGATGCCGCTGGCCGCCGCAGCTGAAGGTGGCGAGGATTCCCACGTCGAAGACGGATTTTTCCTGTTCAGTGAGCAGGCCGGCCGCTGGAGCGGAGGCCGAGGCCGCGAAGCCACCACTTCATTGCGCCTGGGCTACGGCCAAGAACGCGCCGACTTCAGTTGGGCTGCCGAGGCAGGAGCGCGCTTCATCACGGGTTTTGACCTCGAGCAGCGCACCGACTGGAGCGCCAAGCTTGAAGCGGCTTGGGTCCCCAAGGGGTCCAAGCTCGAGTTCTACGGCGAATACGAGCCAGCCCTGAGCACAGAAAACGGCAATCAAGGTTTCTACCAGGCCGCCAAAGCAGGCCTGGTGATCCCTTTGCTGGAGAGCGGAACGTCCCGCTTTGATCCGCTCCAGGGCTTTGCTGATGCCAGCGGTGTCTACCTCAAACTCGAGCAGGATGGCGCCTGGGCCGTTGGCGGTCATCAAGAACAGATCCAGGCCAGTCCACGCTTGGGTTACGCCTTTGAAGCTGGACAGGCGGCTGTGGCGTTTGAGGTTGGACCGGGTTTCGTCTGGACAGAGACCAGCAGCCCTGACACCAACCTGCTCGGGAAGCTCGATGTCAGCGTGACGCCTTCCGATCGCTGGGAACTCTTTCTGGAATATGAGCCCACTTACATCTTTGACGACGGCAACAACGGATTGGAGCACGTGCTCAAAGGTGGGGTGATCGTCAGTTTTTAAAGAGACGCCAGACTGATGGCAGTGATCCAGAGCAGTTGCATGACGGCGACGAAAAGCCGCCCCCCGCTCCCGGTGACCATCCTCACGGGGTTTCTCGGGGCCGGCAAAACCACCCTGCTGAACCACATCCTGGCCAATCAGGAGGGGGTGAAAACCGCCGTGCTGGTGAATGAATTCGGTGAGATCGGCATCGACAACGAGCTGATCATCAGCACCGGTGAAGACATGGTGGAGCTCAGCAATGGCTGCATCTGCTGCACCATCAACGATGAGCTGCTCACCACGGTGTACAAGGTGCTCGACCGGCCCGATCCGGTGGATTACCTGGTGGTGGAAACCACGGGGTTGGCCGATCCCCTACCGGTGGCCATGACCTTCCTGGGCAGCGACCTGCGCAGCAGCACGCGGCTGGATTCGATCATCACCGTGATCGATGCCGAAAACTTCGGCCCCGAAATTCTCGACACAGAGGTGGGACGGGCCCAGGTGCTCTACGGCGACATCCTGCTGCTGAACAAAACAGATCTGGTGAGCCCCGAGCGCGTCAGCGAACTGGAGCAGGTGCTGGGGGAGGTGAAAACAGACCCGCGTTTCCTGCATGCAGTGAAAGGCGAGGTACCGCTGCCATTGCTACTGAGCGTGGGGCTGTTCGAATCCGATCGGGTGGTGCGCGAGCAGGCCGCAGCTGACGACGGCCACGACCACAGCCATTGCGACCACGACCACAGCCATTGCGACCACGACCACGGCCACTGCGAGCACGACCACCACGGCCATGACCATGGGCACCACGGCCATGGGCACGAGCACGAGCACAAGCACAAGCACGACGGCTCCATCGAGGGCTTCACATCGCTCTCCTTCCGCAGCGAACACCCCCTGAGCCTGCGCAAATTCCAGAATTTCCTGGACAACCAATTGCCGGCCTCGGTGTTCCGCGCCAAGGGCATCCTCTGGTTCAACGAGAGCGAACGGCGCCACGTGTTCCACCTGGCGGGCAAACGCTTTTCGATCGATGACGACGACTGGGAGGGCAGCCGCAGCAACCAGCTGGTGCTGATCGGCCGCGAGCTTGATCACGCCCGCCTGCGCAAACAACTGCAGGCCTGCGTGGCCCCCGATGCGGGCAAAGGCTTCGGCTGATGCGCTCAAACCCCTGGCTGCTGGCCCTGCGCAGCGCCCTGATCGGTGCGATGGCTGGCAGCCTTGGGGCTGGCCTGATGGCCTTGATCCACTGGGGCACCGAGCGCAGCTGGGGCCCTGCGGTGTTGGCTGGATTTCCCAGCAGCGCGCCATTGGCCCAGCAGCTGCTGGTGCCGCTGCTGGCTGGCCTGGCCATCGGCCTGCTGCGCCGCAGCGGCGCCCAGCCCCTGCCGGAATTGCACCAAACCCTGCAAGACCTGCACTCGAGCTCCCAAGCCAAAGCGCTGCAGCTGCGGGTCGACCACCTGCTGCTGGGGCTCCTGGCCCTGGTGGGCGGCGGCACCCTGGGGCCGGAAGCCCTGCTGAGCCGCGGCCTGGCCGAGCTCAGCCGCACCCTCTCGCGCTGGCCCGAACAGGCGCTGAGCGCCATCAGCGGCTCGCTTGGCCTGTTTGGCTTGCCCCTGGTGGGGGGCGTCGCCGTGGTGGAACGCTCCGGGCAACCTCTGCCCTCCAAGCTCTGGCGCTGGCTACCGGGGGTGAGCAGCGGCATCGCTGGATTTGCCGCCTTTCAGGGGTTCAGCAGCCTGGGCAGCGGTGAAACCAGCGTTCCCTACCAATGGCCCAGCAGCGGCATGCAACTGCTGAGCCACCTGCTCTGGGCCCTGCTGCTGGGGCTGCTGGGGGGCGGACTGGGGCTGCTGTTCGTGCGCTGGCGCAGCAGCGCCAGCGCACTGCTACGGCACTGGCGGCTCAGCCCCCTGGCCCAGGCCATGCTCACCGGGGCGGTGATCGCGGCGGTGGGGCAGTGGCAACCCTTGGCCCTGTTTTCCGGCGAACTGCAAATCACCCCCCTGCTGCAAGGCACTCTCGAGCTGAGCGGCGCAGCACTGCTGCTGCTGGGGTTCACCAAGTTGGCGCTCTGCGGCCTCTGCCTCAGCAGCGGCTGGATTGGCGGTCAGTTCTTCCCTTTGATCTTTGGTGCAGCGGCCATCGGCCAAGGCCTGGCGCTGTGTTGGCCCCATTGGATTCCAGCTCAGATCGCCGTGAGCAGCCTGGTGGCAGCGATTCAAAGCGCGGTGCTGGGCCAAGCCCTGCTGCCGCTGCTGCTCACAGCCGGCGTGCTCAAAGGCCATGCCATCAGCGGCGTGCTGGTGGGCAGCGTGATGGGTTTGGCGGTTCGCCAGATCACACAACCAGCAGAAATTGATTAAAGTGCCTGACAATTCGCGAGCCGGCCATTTTGGAGCTCACGCTGTTAGGCACTGTTTTTGTTCTTGCGGGAGTGCTGCTCTGGCTTGTGGTGGATTCCGATGACGACGACCGCAGCGGCGGCCTGCGCCAGCCCGCGCTGGTGCCAGTGCGCGCCACAACGCAGCGACGTTATTGAGAAGCTATTGAGAACCACTTGCAAATAAGCCCCATCGCTCTGTACGTTGCGATGGATTCGCAATTGCATTGTGCTGCGTCGTTCAGCCCTGGGCCGTGCGGTCCTGGTGACTCCCCTGCTGCTTTTGAGTGCAGCCTGCACGTCGACGCCAAAGGCAACCCCCACCCTCGGGGTGTATTCCAGTCGTCACTACAACACCGATAAAGCCCTTTACGCCGCCTTCACCAAGGCCACCGGAATCAAGGTGAACCTGCTGGAGGCCAAAGACAAGGTGCTGCTTCAGCGCCTGCAATCAGAAGGCGACAACACCCCCGCCGATGTTCTGGTGCTGGCGGATGCCGC